>JASJEK010000216.1 GCA_030064915.1 Xenococcaceae cyanobacterium MO_234.B1 | reverse complement strand
TTCACCGTCTATGAACTACCCAAAGACTTACCTTTTGAAGGCGCAGGAGATGCTTTATTAGACCGCGAAGGGCGTTGGCTGTGGGCTGGTTATGGTTTCCGTTCCGAACTAGATTCTCATCCTTACCTAGCGAAGTGGTTAGATATTGAGGTATTATCCCTACGCTTAATTGACGATCGCTTTTATCACTTAGATACTTGTTTTTGTCCTCTTACTGGGGGTAATTTACTCTACTATCCATCCGCGTTTGATTCCTATTCCAATCGTTTGATTGAGATGCGTGTTCCAGCAGACAAGAGAATTGCGATCGCAGAACCAGACGCAATTAATTTTGCTTGTAACGCGGTGAATGTAGAACACACTGTAGTAATGAATAAAGCTAGTGATAGCTTGAAACAACAGCTTGCTGCTAAAGGGTTTACAGTGATTGAAACTCCTCTGACTGAGTTCCTCAAAGCTGGAGGTGCAGCTAAATGTCTTACCCTCAGAATTACTGAACCTGTCTTAGAAGATGTCCACGCTAACGAACCGGTAGAAAGTCGCATTATTCATCTAGAAGGACATTTATTAGATGCGGGTACGATGAATAAGGCTCTCGATCTGATAGTAGAAAATGGCGGTAGCTTTAAGGTTCTTAATTTCAATTTAGGCATAGAAAGACAAAGTACTTCTGCTGCTGAGGTGAGAGTTTCAGCACCTTCTCACGAAGTGATGGAAGAAATTTTCAGTCAGCTAATTGACTTGGGCGCAGTTACTCCAGAACAAGAAGTTTGTGACATTATCACTGAAACTTGTACTCAAGCAGGAGTAGCACCAAATGACTTTTACGTTACAACTATTTATCCCACAGAAATCAGAGTTAATTGCGAGTGGGTACGGGTTCAAAAACAACGGATGGATGCTGCCATTGTAGTTAAAGATAATACGGCTGAGTGTAAACTATTACGAGACCTAGCAGTAGGCGATCGCGTTGTCGTAGGTGTAGAAGGTATCCGCACCGTGAGAAAGGCTGATAAGAGAGAAAAACGTGGCGAGGAAGAGTTCAGCTTTATGGGTGCTGGAGTTTCCAGTGAACGGAGAGTGGAGTTAGTAGTAGAACAAATCGCTTGGGAATTACGCCGGATACGCGATCGCGGTGGTAAAGTTTTGGTGACTGCTGGGCCTGTAGTAATTCATACTGGAGGAGCGCAACATCTATCTAGCCTAATTCGCCAAGGTTATGTACAGGGGTTGCTAGGAGGAAATGCGATCGCTGTTCACGACATCGAACAGGCGTTAATGGGTACTTCTTTGGGAGTAGATATGCAAAAAGGTGTTCCTGTTAGGGGGGGACATCGCCATCACTTGAAGGTAATTAATACAGTTCGTCGCTACGGTACCATTGCTAAAACCGTGGAAGCAGGAGTAATAACCAAAGGTGTTATGTACGAGTGCGTCAAGAATCATGTACCCTTCTGTTTAGCAGGTTCAATTCGGGATGATGGACCTCTCCCCGATACCCAAATGGATTTAATTAAAGCTCAAGCAGAATATGCTCAACTGCTAGAGGGGACAGAAATGATTCTGATGCTATCTACTATGCTGCACTCCATTGGTGTCGGTAATATGACCCCAGCAGGAGTGAAAATAGTTTGTGTTGATATTAATCCTGCGGTAGTTACCAAGTTAAGCGATCGCGGTTCGGTCGAATCTATAGGAGTAGTCACTGATGTCGGCTTATTTCTCAGTCTTTTAGTACAGCAACTAGAAAAACTGACTAGCCCCTACAAGAGTTCTAAAAGTTCTGAAGCCTCTCCTGTTTCAACTGCTGGGTAGAGCAAGGCATCGGAGCCTCGGTGATGGGGGGATGGGGGCATTGCCCCTAGAACAACGATTCAGTAATAAAATATGTGGGAGAGCCGAGATACGCGGCTCTCCCCCTACTACACTCGTCGCGTAATTATCGTGTGCAAAATTAAATTCAAAGTATGAACGAATCGCACAGAGGTAAGAGGTAAGAGGCAGAAGAATCAACAATGTGTAATTAATTATGCATAGGTACTTAACGATCTTTTGGGACTCTGGGGGAGAGTCTGACAGAGGCTAAACCTTGTATCTCTTTGTGGGTAAGCTAAAGAGCGCTCGCTAATCTTGGTAAATATCTCCCCCTGCTTCTCCTCTGCTCCCTCTGCTTGTCTCAACCCATCAATTCAAAGTTGAGAGACCACTATCCTAGTACCCATTCCACTAGGGTTTTTACAGGGAAGCCTGTACCACCAGAATTGTTGATGCCATTGGGTTTGTCTGACCACACAGGACCAGCTATATCGAGATGTACCCAAGGGGTATCTTTGATAAATTGCTTAAGAAATAGAGCAGCAGTGATTGAGCCACCAGCACGAGGTCCAGTATTTTTCATGTCAGCAATTTGAGATTTTAAGCCTTCAAAATACTTATCTTCTAGAGGCATTTGCCAAAATTTTTCCCCTGCGGTTTCGGCTGCTGTTTTGAGCTCACTAGCTAGGGGTTCATCAGTACTCCACAAACCTGCAATATTCTTGCCTAACGCAACAATACAAGCTCCTGTGAGGGTTGCTAAATCAACGATCGCATCTACTTCTAGAGATTCGGCAAATACCAAAGCATCTGCTAGGGTGAGTCTGCCTTCTGCATCGGTGTTATTAACTTCGATAGTTTTACCATTAGCAGCTTTCAGAATGTCTCCTGGGTGCATGGCTTTGCCGCTAATCATGTTTTCGGTGGCAGCACAGATAAAGTGAACTTCCACATCGGGCTTAAGTTTAGCGATCGCTTTTGCCGCCCCTAGGGTTGCTGCACCTCCTCCCATATCCATTTTCATAGTTTCAATGCCGCTTCCACCTACTTTGAGGTTGAGTCCACCAGAGTCGAAGGTGAGACTTTTACCCACAATTGCCAGTTTACGTTTTGCTGTACCCTGAGGCTTATAAGTAAGGTGAATAAACTTGGGAGGAATATCAGAAGCTTTGGCTACTCCTAAATATGCTCCCATTCCTTGCTCGAATTTTTCACAGTCGGCTTGCTCTAGAATTTCGATTTCTAAACCGTATTCTGTAGCAATTTGCTGGGCGGTTTCTGCCATAGTTATAGAGGTAAGTTCGTTAGCTGGAGCGTTAACTAATTCCCTTGCCAAAATTACCCCAGAGACAATAGTTTCCCCTTTAGAAATGGCTGCATCTTGTCCTGCTAAACCCAAGAGGTCAACCGTTTCAAGTTTGGGAGCTTTTTCTTCTGGGTCAGACTTAAAGCGGTTATCTTGATGAAGAGCCAGATGAATTCCCTCGGTAATAGCTTGAGCAATTGCAGATGGTTCTCCTTCTAGGGGTAAACTGATACCTAAAGATGTGTCTTTAGTAGCTAGACGGGCGATCGCTGCTGCGGTAGTACGGTAAGTAGCAACTTTTAAATCTTCTGTTTTGCCTAAACCTATCAGAATAAGTTTCCGAAAATTATTCTTGCCACCAATTCTGGTAACAGCACTAGTAGCTGTTTTGCCTTCAAATTCTTCCTCAGCGATTAATTCTTGAAGCGTACCTGCTAATTTCTCATCTAACTGAGCTAAATCCCCAGTTAACTCTGTAGCACCTTCACAGAAACCTAGGGCTAAAGTATCCCCAGTCCAGTCTAGTAGTGATTTATCTGTAGCTTTAATCTGCATTCTTTGTTTTTTACTTCAGTAAGTTCCCAAACATAATATATTTTAGTGCCTGGTAAACCAGAAAAAAATTAGCTACTCCCCAAGGGAAGCAGCTAAAACAGACTATTTAATTTTGTTGATTAGTCTTAGCAGTCTTCAGTAACCAGCTTTAAACAATATCTTTAAACAATATTCAGATAACTGATAACTGATAACTGATAACTGATTTAGTAGTCGAAGTCTCCACCAGGAGCAGCAGGAGCTTTATCCTTTTCTGGTTTATCAACTACAATACACTCAGTAGTTAAGACCATACCTGCGATGGAAGCAGCATTTTGTAGTGCAGAGCGAGTTACTTTTGCAGGATCGACAATACCAGCTTTAAACATATCAACAAAATCGTTGTGAGCAGCATCGAAACCTACGTTAAAGTCTTTTTCTTTAACTCTTTCTGCAATTACTGCACCGTTTTGTCCAGCATTTTCTGCAATTCTTTTTAGAGGAGCAGACAAAGCGCGAGCTACGATTAATGCACCAGTTAAGCCTTCATCTTTGAGGTTAGCATTTGCCCAACTTTGTAGGTCGGGAGTGAGGTGAGCTAGGGTAGTACCACCACCAGGAACGATACCTTCTTCTACTGCTGCTTTAGTTGCGTTGATCGCATCTTCTAAGCGTAGTTTGCGGTCTTTCATTTCGGTTTCAGTTGCAGCACCGACTTTAACTACTGCCACACCACCGCTTAATTTAGCTAAACGCTCTTGGAGTTTTTCTTTGTCATAGGAAGATTCAGTTTCTTCCATTTGACGGCGGATTTGCTCACAACGAGCTTTAACTTCTTTTTCATGACCTTCAGCCACGATAGTGGTGTTGTCTTTGGTAATGGTGATGCGACGAGCTGAACCGAGCATTTCAACCTTGGTGCTTTCCAGTTTTAGTCCTGCATCTTCGGAGATCATTTGACCACCAGTAAGAATGGCAATGTCTTCCAGCATTTGCTTACGGCGATCGCCAAAGCCAGGAGCTTTAACAGCAGCTACATTGAGTACCCCACGAAGACGGTTAACTACTAGAGTTGCCAGAGCTTCTTTCTCGATGTCTTCAGCAATAATTAGTAGAGGTTTGCCTTGACGAGCAACTTGTTCTAGTACTGGTACTAAATCTTGAACTAAAGTAATTTTTTTATCAGTAATGAGGATGAAAGGCTCGTCTAAAACTGCTTCCATGCGCTCAGTGTCGGTAGCGAAGTAAGGAGAGATATATCCTTTATCGAAACGCATCCCCTCAGTGATTTCTAGTTCGGTACTCATGGATTTACCTTCTTCGAGAGAGATGACCCCTTCTTTCCCGACTTTGTCCATTGCTTCTGCAATCATGCTACCGACTTCTTCGTCGTTACCAGCAGAAATTGAACCTACCTGAGCGATCGCTTTAGAATCTTCTACGGGTTTAGCGTGTTCCTCGATTTTGCAAACTAAGTAGTCAGTAGCCTTATCAATACCGCGTTTGAGGGCGATGGGATTAGCACCAGCAGCTACGTTACGCAAACCTTCTTTAACAATGGCGTGAGCTAGTACAGTTGCAGTGGTAGTCCCGTCTCCAGCTACATCGTTAGTTTTTGAAGCAGCTTGACGAATTAGGGATACACCAGTATTCTCGATATGATCTTCTAATTCGATTTCTTTGGCAATTGTCACCCCATCGTTGACAATTTGGGGTGCGCCAAATTTTTTCTCCAGAACTACGTTACGTCCTTTGGGTCCGAGAGTCACCGCTACAGATTCCGCTAGGAGGTCGATCCCTTTTTCGAGAGCGCGACGAGCTTCGTCGTTATAGATAATAGACTTTGCCATGAGCGTGTTTTCCTCTTAGTTATAAGTTTTAAAGTTTAGGTGTTGGAGATGAAAAAATTACAGTTGGTTGTAATTAACTACAAGACAAGATGATTAACAGCTAACAACTAGGAAACTGCTGCTAGGATATCTTTTTCAGAAAGTAGTACATAATCATCGCCACCGAGTTTGATGTCGGTACCAGCATATTTGGAGTAAAGGACTTTATCTCCTACTTTGACTTCAAGCGCAGTGTAGCTACCGTCATCATTGCGTTTGCCAGGTCCTACTGCTGCTACTTCTCCTATCTGGGGTTTTTCTTTTGCAGTATCGGGGAGTAAAATTCCACCAGAGGTTTTTTCTTCAGAGGCACTGACTTTTACGAAAACGCGATCGCCTAAAGGTTTTACAGTGGAAACGTTAATACTAATAGCTGCCATAGAGAATCCTCCCAAAGAAAAACAAGATGTGTGTTGATTATCGGTCTAAATATTATTGTGGTAAGAATACTTTAGATTGTTTTTAGCACTCTCACCTTACGAGTGCTAATTTAGCTGACTCTGGTTGGTGATGGCAACTGTTTTTTTAGTGCGGTTTACCGTACAAATCTTTATCTAAACGTGAGGCGCGGAATTCGGAGAGACGCGACGGGGCGGGCGTACAGGGTTTCGAGGAAACACGGGGCGTACAAGACGGACGGCTGAAATGGAGGAACGACCCCGCGTCGGACGTGGCGTATAAACTGAGGAGGTTTCCTCCTCGTGATGCGCCACTCCGTAAGACGCAAACGGGGCGTATAAACTCCGCAGCTACCGCTACGGAGACAGCCCCTCGGCAACCTCGCCAACGCGAAGCGACTACCGCAAGGTCTCCCTCACGCTCGAAACACAGCCCCCCAAATTTCGCGTCTGTACATAGGGCTTGCTGAATAAATCTAAAAGTAAACCCATTACTGGGTAAGGATTTCAAAATGTGCAAGTTAAGAGTTTAAGTTAATCAAAGACCATTGGTTCGGGTCGAGCAATTCCGTATCCTTGAGCATAATCAACCCCTAGCTCCTGCAATTTATTGAGAGTAGCCTCATTTTCGACAAACTCAGCCACAGTTTTAAGGTTCATAGCTTGACCGATACGATTCAAACATTCCACAGCAACGCAATCTAATCTATCGTTGAGGATATTAGTCACAAAGCTACCATCAATTTTTAAATAATCAACAGGTAAATTTTTGAGATAAGTTAAGGAACTCATACCATTACCAAAGTCATCTAAGGCAATAGAACAACCTAATTGTTTTAATTCCTGCATAAACGCTACCCCGTTGGAAATATTAGAAATTGCTGCTGTTTCTGTAATTTCAAAGCAAATTGTAGTCAGAGGAATTCTAGCTTGAGTCAATTTTTCTGAGAGAAACAGACGAAATTTCTGGCTGTTAATGCTTTCTCCAGAAAGATTGAGAAAATACAAAGTCTGGGATTGAGCAGATTGTTGAGTTGTTTTTTTCTGACAGGATTTTTCATAACTAGCCAAGAAATTATTGATCATCCAGCGATCTAGAGTTGGCATAAGATTGTAACGTTCTGCTGTGGGAATAAAAGCACTAGGAAGAATCAGTTGTCCTGGTTGGTCACACAAACGCAGTAAAATTTCATAGTGATTGCTGGCAACATTATCTTGAAGAGGAATAATTTTTTGAGAGTAGAGACAAAAGTGATTTTCTTTCAATGCTTGATTTAAGCGGGTAATCCATTGTCTTCCCCCAAGTTGCCTCGATAATTCTGTATCATTGTGGTGATAAACGTGAACACAATTGCGACCTTTTTGTTTAGCAGCGTAACAAGCTGCATCCGCAGCACTCATTAAACTAGTTAAATCTTCAGTAATTGAGGTGATTTCAATTACACCAATACTTACCCCAATGGAAAAAGTCCGACCTTGCCAAGTAAAACGGAAATTGTCGATGGCTTGTCGGAGTTTATCAGCAATTTTCGTAGCTGCTGGTAAAGGACATTGATGTAGCAAGAGTCCGAATTCATCACCACCCAAGCGAGCGACAATGTCAGAGGAACGAACCTGTTGACGAAATATCTCACTTACTTGTCGTAATAGTTCATCTCCCGCAGTATGACCACAAGTATCGTTAACAATTTTGAATCGATCTAAATCTAAATAACAAAGAGCGTGTTGACAGGCTTCTTCTTGGGCTGAGGCTAAAGCTTCAGTTAGTTTTTGCTCAAATTGACGTCGGTTGCATAATCCTGTTAAAACATCATGGGTTGCTTGCCAAGATAGTTGATGGGTTAAAGCACGAGACTCTGTGACATCGCGGAAAATTACCACAGTTCCGATTATTAAACCTTGGCGATCGTGCAACGGCTCGGCTTCGCCGAGATCGCGAATTGGAGCGACCGAACCTTCGATAATATACTCAGTACCATCACGAGCGATCAGTAAAGCGTGATTTACCAGACTCCAATCTTGATTTTTTTGTAAAACTGGCTCTACTGGATTAGGCTTTGGTTTTCGGCTATGTTCATCAAAAGTGCAAAAAACTGTAGATAAAAGGCGACCTTTGGCTTCTTGGGAGTTCCATTTAGTAAGTTTTTCTGCCATCATATTGAAGCTGATGATATTCCCCAAAATATCGGTGGTGATTACAGCATCGCCAATGGACTGTAAGGTAACTTGAGCTAGCTCTTTTTCTTTTTGTAATTGGTCTATTTTTTCGTCTAACTCTTCTTGCAAGGTTTCTATTACACCAAAAAGTTCTTTAGGATCGAGAACTTTTAACATATTCAATTGAGTGATAATTCCTTTTAGTTCTCCCTGTTCTCCAGTAATTACTAATCTTCTTACCCGCAATTTTTCCATTTGCTGACGTACTTGCATCAGGGAGTCCGTGGGTTTCATACAGATTAAGGGGCTACTCATGACAGTTTGAGCCATTGTATTGACCAAATCTAGCCCTAAGATTTGAAATTGAACTATATCTCTTTCTGTAACGATGCCAACAGGAATCAGTAGGGAGCTTGAAGATTCTGCATTATTTTTTAAGAGCTTATCATCAGTAATTACCACGCAACTACTACGGTTGTCTGCCATCATTTGGGATAAACTCAAGACTGATGTGGTCATAGGTGCGTGAAGAATCTGAGTTGTCATTGCTTCTTTTACGCAGCGAAATTTGAGCAGATTAGACGGATGTAAAGCTCGACAAATACTTTCTACACTAATAACTCCTTCTAGCTGTTCATAATTGCCAACAACTGGGAGATGCCGAATCTGATTATTTCTGAGAATTGTTAATACAGTGTAGACATTGGCAAAATCTAATTTTTTGAGAGTGATGAGTTGGGTAGTCATCACTTCTTCTACGGTTATCTTGGTTAAATCAATTTTTGCTGCGGTTAGCTTAACAATATCTCTTTCGGTTAAGATGCCCACAAGTTTGGCATTTTCTATTACTAAGATGTAATTATAACGCAGAGAGCTTTGATGGTTTTTTTGATTCATCCGAGCTATTGCGTCTATGACCTTGAGATGACAATCAACAGTCGGGGGATTGACTTCAATTAAATCTTCTAGATTCAGAAGAGATTGGTAGTTCGGGGTATGTTGGGGCACAGTCAAAAGACTAAAACTGATTTTTAGCTAAATTTTGTATTTTACAGAAAATTTACATTTATCAAGTATCAAAGTTAACACAACTAATGGCAAAGGAAATAGAGCGCAAATACCTAGTAAAAGGCAATCAATGGAAAACCCTGGCTCCAGGAGTGGTTTATCGTCAGGGTTATATTCCCACAGTGGGGAAACAAACTGTTAGAGTACGTATTGTCGGAAATCAAGGTTATCTAACTATCAAAGGGGAAAATGTCGGACCAACTCGCTCAGAGTTTGAATATCCTATACCTGTACAAGATGCGGAAGAAATGCTTAATACTTTATGCGATCGCCCGTTAATTGAAAAGACTCGTTACAAGATACCTCAAGGGGATTTAGTCTGGGAAGTAGATGAATTTGCAGGAGAAAATGCTGGTTTAGTTATTGCGGAAGTAGAATTGCAAGAGGAAAATCAACAGATCGAATTACCTGAATGGATTGAGGGACAAGTTACCGATCCAAAATACTATAATTCTAATTTGGCTAAGCACCCTTACAGTAAGTGGGAGTAAGATTTATGTATAGTGATTAATGCTGTTGTCGGTTAAAGTTGGCTGGCTAAAGGCAATTTCCGTAGGTTAATATTTTTGGCAACGAAACCAGTTGAAATATTATCCTAAAGCAAATATACTTATTAAGTTATAAGGTTTTTTAACATCAAGTCAAAACATTACACTAGATTAATTTAATTAATAGGGTCAATGTAGATTGGTGTTGAAAGAAAGCCTATTGGCTTAACTACCACTTTGATTGCAGAATATACTATTTAAGTTATGGATATCGTTAGTTCTTGTTTCAAATTCTTGATTCCGATTATATTAATTTCTATTAGTATTAAAACTGAAGATCAATCCGTGGCTCAAATTACTGGGCTGGTTGGGATGGCAGTTTTCTTGTTCAGTTTTATGTTTATATCTCTATGGATAAAACTAATTATAGTGTCGCTCTTTTCTCTAGTTTTTCTATTTAAGGGTGATAGTATAATTACATTTTTTTATAACAAGTTTAACAAGTGATAACGCTCGAAAAAGCAATTTATAATTGCCTCTTATAGCTCTGGGAAGAGGATAGATGGCTAAGTTGACCATTTATTTTTTGAATTCAAAATTCAGAATTCGCGCAACGAGCGCATTAAGAAGAGGTAATTTTTAATTGATTAATTCAGGTCACAAGCCCGTTCTTTCAAGAAGGAAAGAAAAAAACGAGCTCTTCTCTTCATTATTCAAGCCTCTTGCTTTAGGTGGAGGTAATAATGCGCGAATTTTTAATTAATAATGCGCGAATTGTCGCGAAGCGACTTGACTAGCCATCTATAGTAGCCGTTTTGATATTAAGGAAAAATTTATTCTTAAAATAGCATCGACATTGAGAAACCCTTATTCTGAGGTAGTATTCTCAATCTCCAGTCTTCCATGTTAATTGCTCAAACTATCTCCGAAGTAAATTTTTATCTCCAGAAACAAGAGAATCATAAAATAGCTCTAGTTCCTACAATGGGGGCATTACACCAAGGTCATATTAGCTTAATTAAAAGAGCTAATAGTGAATGCGATCGCATTATTGTCAGTATTTTTGTTAATCCCTTACAATTTGCTCCTACAGAAGACTTAGAACAATATCCCCGTCAATTAGAAACCGACTATCAACGATGTGAAACATTGGGGGTGGATTTAGTTTTTGCACCTACTTCAGATGTCATGGGAATTACGGGAGATACCGCTACTCAATCCCTAACAACTACGGTAATCCCTCCTGTATCTATGACTTCTAGGTTGTGTGGAAAATATCGCCCTGGTCATTTTCAGGGAGTCGCTACCATAGTTACTAAATTACTGAATATCATTAGACCAGATCGCGCTTATTTCGGTCAAAAAGATGCTCAACAATTAGCTATTATCCGTCGTTTAGTCTCAGACTTAAATCTACCTGTAGAGATTGTGGGTTGTCCTATTATCAGGGAATCATCAGGATTAGCCTTAAGCTCTCGTAATCAATATTTAACTCCTAGAGAGAAAACTCAAGCAATCACAATTTATCGTAGTCTGAAACAAGCTGCGATCGCATTTTATCAGGGAGAAAAGCAAGCCCATATTCTCACGGGAATAGTTCAGGAAAAGTTGGCTACTGTATCAGAGATTAAAACTCAATATGTAGAATTAGTCGATACTAAAACCTTGCAACCTTTAGAAACTGTAGAAAACACAGGATTATTAGCTGTTGCTGTTTATCTAGGAAACACTCGCTTGATTGATAACATCATCTTACGCCAACCTATTGTAGCCATTGATGGCCCTGCTGGGGCAGGAAAATCCACTGTTACCCGTCGTGTCGCAGAACAATTAGGATTACTATATCTAGATACTGGGGCGATGTATCGTGCTGTCACTTGGTTAGTGATGAATTCTGGGATTAATCTAAATGATCGAGATGCAGTCTCAGATTTAGTAAGGGGAGTCAAAATTGATCTCATTCCTAGTAAATCTCCCGAGCTTCCTATAGCAGTATATGTCAATGGTCAAGAAGTCACCACAGCTATTCGCACTCCCGAAGTTACAGCGAATGTCTCTACTATTGCAGCCCAAAGTGCAGTCAGAGAAGAGTTAGTGGCAATTCAACAAAGTTATGGAGAAACAGGAGGCATTATCGCTGAAGGAAGAGATATTGGCACTAATGTGTTTCCTGATGCGGAATTAAAGATTTTTCTCACTGCTTCTGTCGCAGAAAGAGCTAAAAGAAGAATGTTAGACTTACAAAATCAGGGCTACAAAGATATAGACTTAGTTCAACTCGAAACAGAAATTCAACAGCGAGATGAAAAAGACAGTACTAGGGCGATCGCACCTTTAAAGCAAGCGGACGATGCCATAGAATTAATTACAGATAATCTAACTATCGAAGAAGTAATTAATAAGATAGTTCAGCTTTATTGCCATCTCAGGAATGAATAATATTAAATGCTTAATTTTTTAAATTAATTGGATTATTTTTATCTTTAGACCATTTACGAGGATTATTAATAATATATTCGCGAATCTTATCTAATGAACCATCATTGCGAATAATGTGTTCGTAAAATCTGGGTTGCCATGCAAAGTTATTATAATTGTTCTGTTTACACCATCGCGTTACAGCAGATTTAAAGGAGCGAATAATTGTACTCAGGGAACCAGATTTTGGTGATAATTCGGACATTATTTGGGATAAATCATAATCATCATCATGTGTTGTTGTGTGGACATTTAATGTAGGGACGTAGCATGCTACGTCCCTACATGGGTGATTGGGATTATCAATAACTATAATTCCATGAATATGATTGGGCATGATTATATATTCATCTAAATAGGTAGATTTTGAATGTTGCGGTATTTCCCACCACAATTTATCGGCGATTTTTCCGATAGGGGATAATTGCATTTCATTGTTAACTACATTTCCCAAATAGCAATGTTTTTTATGGGTACAAATTGTTACAAAATAGTAGCCGTTAGCTGCATAATTTCGATTGGGTAATCTGATTGACTTTCTGCGATATTTATTTTTAGACATTTATTTTTAGACATTTATTTTCATATAATGTCATGGTATATTGGGGACATTTAATGTAGGGACGTAGCATGCTACGTCCCTACAGGGATTATTGGAATTATCAATAACTATCATTCCCTGAATGTGATTGGGAATTATTATATATTGAGCTAAATAGGTAGATTTTGAATGTTGCGGTATTTATTTTTATATAATGTCTAGCGATTAAATAGCGTTAAATTGGAGTAAATCGGGGTAAATACTAATAAAACGGTAGTTCATTAACTACCATTTTATTACGTGCTCGTTAGAGCTTCTCCTTAAGGAGTATAGTTTGCTTTGACAATGCTTTCAGGCTTGGTACTGAGGTCGGTGTTTCTCTTGGTTAAAACAAGTAATGTTCCTCCTCTGACCGCTTGAGACTAGCAAATCTCATTGAGGTCGTAACCTTTCAAGCGTAGTGCGCTCCGCACTTAGTCTGGTGTAGGTACTACTCCGAATTGCGCCGTTTCGCTACGTATTACTACGATTTAACGCCTACTCATGGTTGTATTGCGGACATTCAATGTAGATACGTACCATGCTACGTCCCTACAGGATTAATTATCCTCCTCCTTTTGCTTCAACTCAGGATTTTTCCACTCCACATACGCCGTCAACACCCGCGACAATGAATCCACCCGACAGTCATGACTGGGACACTGGCGAGTCGTCTTCAGGGCAGTTCCCCACTGTTGCAGGTTTGCCCATGCTTCAGCAATCGCACTTAAGGCCTGGGCTTTGTCTAAGGAAGACTCAATCTGCTGGGCACTGGTGAAGGCTTTTTCTAAGAGGGCAATGGCTTGAGCGGTATTTTGGAGTTTTTTTCTATAAGCTTCGGCGATATAGAATAATGCCCCGGCTTTGCCTAAGGAAGACTCAATCTGCTGGGCACTGGTCAGGGTTTTTTCTAACAGGGCAACGGCTTGAGCAGTATCTTGGAGTTGGCTGCTAGCTTGGGCTATCTCGCTTAAGGTCTGGGCTTTGCCTAAGGAAGACTCAATCTGCTGGGCAATGGTGAGGGTTTTTTCTAACAGGGCAACGGCTTGAGCAGTATCTTGGAGTTGGCTGCTAGCTTCAGCGATCGCACTTAAGGCTTCGGCTTTGTCGTCGTAAGACTCAATCTGCTGGGCAATGGTGAGGGTTTTTTCTAAGACGACAGCAGCTTGAGGGGTATCTTGGAGTTGGCTGGTAGCATAGGCGATCGCCCTTAAGGCTTCGGCTTTGTCGTCGGAAGACTCAATCTGCTGGGCAATGGTCAGGGCTTTTTCTAAGACGACAGCAGCTTGAGGGGTATCTTGGAGTTGGCTGGTAGCATAGGCGATCGCCCTTAAGGCCCAGGCTTTGTCGCTGGAAGACTCAATCTGCTGGGCACTGGTGAGGGCTTTTTCTAACAGGGCAGCGGCTTGAGCCGTATCCTGGAGTTGGCTGGTAGCATAGGCGATCGCACTTAAGGCCGAGGCTTTGTCGCTGGAATCCTCAATCTTCTCGGCACTGGTGAGGGCTTTTTCTAACACGGCAGCAGCTTGAGCCGTATCCTGGAGTTGGCTGGTAGCTTCTGCGATCGCCCTTAAGAGCCGGTCTTTGGAGCCGGAAGACTCAATCTGCTGGGCACTGGTGAGGGCTTTTTCTAAGACGGCAGCAGCTTGAGCCTTATCCTGGAGTTGACTGGTAGCTTCGGCGATCGCACTTAAGGCCCAGGCTTTGTCCTCGGAAGACTGAATCTGCTGGGCACTGGTGAGGGCTTTTTCTAACACGGCA
>JASJEK010000215.1 GCA_030064915.1 Xenococcaceae cyanobacterium MO_234.B1 | reverse complement strand
GTCTAGAATGCCTGCATTGCAGGCATTCTAGACTTATTCAGCAAGTCCTACTTAGTAGTTAAGGGGTTGATGTTGGTGCCCAAAAAAAGTTAATTCTGGACAATGAACAATCAACCAATAGTCGAATGCCACTAACTTAACTCCCGCGATCGCTAGGAAGTAAAAACGCTACAAAGTATGAGATTAGTGGATTTGAGCTGAATTGACATTTTAGGGATTGATGAAAAAACGAAAACAGCCAGTCCAAATTTTGATAAATAAGTTTACAAAATCGGTAGCTCTTCCATTTCAAGAAGTATTACCAAGTCGAACAATTGAAAAAGTTCTTGTGGAAATAGGGATAAAATATAGAAATAGATTATATAATCCTATTGTTATAGTATGGACATTTCTTTCTCAAGTATTAGACCCAGACCGCGCGTTGTAAAAATTCGGTGAGTAGAATCATTGCTTATCTAGCAGGAGAAAATTTAGAAATACCATCAGAAAACAAAGCGTGCTTATTGTCAAGCTAGAAAGAAATTACCAGAACTTTTATTTAAAAAACTTTTAGATATATCTGGTCAAAATTTAGAAAAAGAAGTAGATAAAAAATCTTTATGGCCTGGTCGTCATGTTAAAAGTATCGACGGCTCTACAGTATCAATGCCTGATACAATAAAAAACCAAGAAGCCTACCCACAGCATAGCTCTCAAAAAGAAGGGTGTGGTCCGGGAGGGGGGGATTTTAAGTTATCTTTGTGATTCAAAGTTATCCTGTGGGGATATTCCCCCCCTTCGGTGCCTTTGGCCAAAATTGGGGTTTTATTTAGTTATAATACTGGAGGGGTTGTCGGGATAGCAATTGATACGCAAGAAAACTGCCGATATCAATTTGGCTCGTCAACTGAGTAAATATTTAGAATTAGGTGATATTCTTTTAGGCGATAGAGCATACGAGTGCTTATACAGATATTTGTTTATGGATGAGACAAGGTTGTGATGTGGTTACGCTTGTTACATCAAGGTCGAGTAGTTAAAGGCAAGAAGAAAAAGAACAAGAACCAGAAAAAAAGTCGAAAAAATCCTCATGATCGATTAATTCTCTGGACAAAACCCAAACGGAAACCGAAAGATATTTCTCAAGAAGATTTTGATTCAACTCCTGATGATTTAGTTGTTCGAGAGGTTCATGCTTATATTTGTATTCCTGGATTTAGAACTGAAGAAATAACTGTAGTTACTACTTTATTAGACGCCATTGAATATCCGGCTCATGATATCTTAAAACTTTATGATAAAAGATGGGAAGCCGAAATTAATCTCAGGCATATCAAAACTACTTTAGGTATGGATATTTTGACCTGTAAAACGCCAGAAATGGTCAGAAAAGAAATTTATACTTATTTATTAGCTTATAACTTGCTCAGAACGATAATGTATCAGGCGGGAACTACTTTTGACACAGAGCAGACTCGTCTTTCTCTGCAAGCAACTAGACAGCACTTAAAAAATTTCACTTCAGAATTTATTCATAAGACAAAAGTGCGGGGACAAAAATTATACAGAATAATGTTACAAACAGTGGCAGACAGTTATGAAAAGAAACGAGTGGGAAGAGTTGAACCTAGAGTAAAAAAACGTCGCCCTAAAGCGTATCCACTCATGCAAGAACCTCGTCAAATTCTTCGAGCTAAAATGAAAGCTGCTTGAGATAAGGGTTCTGGCTTAAGTTAGTGGCATTCGTCTCTAATATCAATGATGGTGAGAGCTGGTTCTCCCCAGTCAAGGCGTTCTTTCAAGTCGTTAACGAGAGATTGAGATTTAAGAGGTGCGGGAATGGGAATAATGCTAAAAGAATTACTCATGATTTGCTTTGATGAAATTACTCAACTGAACTTTCTCTGAATATTGTAACAATAATTTAAGGTTTATTAATTTTTGTAAAAATATAGTGACAAATATTTGATTCTAGTATCAATACTTACTAAGCATCGTCAAGAAGATTTGATTTGAATACGTAAAGCACTCAACTTATTCCACAGAGCTAGAAGTGAGTGCTTCTGTGATGTTGACTCTAGATAAGTCCCTCTAAAGTTGCACCGACAACTCGATAATCAGAATCCTGTCGCAGATTCATCAGAGCAGCTTGTGCTCTTGGGTCATCAAAATATCTCAAGACTCTGGCTACTTGGGCGCGAGTTGCACCTTGCTCGGTATTAGCGCAACAGAGCAGAAGCTCTAAAGCGATGGATTCTTGCGGTGTTTTTGCTAATTGTCCTAAACTAGCGATCGCTGTTTGTTTAACCAATGGATCGTCTCCCTTGAGCCCCAAAGTACAAAATTCTAAGAGAATTTCAGGATAGTTAGTGAAATCGATAGCGGCAAAAATGCTATACCGTATTAACCAATTAGAGTCTTGTCGGAATAATTTCACCAAATGGGGAATTGCTCCTTCACCATATTTAGCCAGAGAATTGGCAGCTTCTGCTCTGACATTGTAATCACGCTCGTGCTCGATTAAATTCAGTAGATCGAAAAATGAATTAAAGCTCTAATTAATAGTATACATGAACTATTTTTTAACTAAGATTCAAGGCAGTAATCAGATGTAAGATAATTAAAACTTATATTGTATCTAGAACTGATTAAACCCTTGAAAAATCAACTTGAAAAACTTGTTTTAACTGACGAAGAAACTTTAAGTGAAGTAGTAAATTGTCTAGCTCAACATATTCCCATACATTCCACTGGCGCAGGAGACCCTCAAAATTTATTTAAAGTTTTAGTCAGAGCAGCAAGTAAGCAAGATACAATAGAAAATACCTCTAAAGAATTAGAAAAATCTACTTGTGGCAACAATATTAGATATCATCTCAATAAAATAGCTGACTTCAAAGAATTAGAAATTCAACTTAATTCTGCCCTAAAAAGTAAGATTCCGTGCATGATTAAAAAAGAAAAAATTAGTTTTGGCAATTGATCTAAATTTAATACCTTATTATGGTAAGCAAAAAGATTCTGAAAAGCCATATATTTATCGAAGTAAAGCCAAAGATGGTACTTGCTCATTCTATGCCTACGCTACTTTATATACTATTAAAAGAGGAAAGCGAGTTACTTTAGCTATTAGAGGTGTTAGATGGCTAGATACAAAGGTCGCTATTTTAACTTATCTTTTGGCAGAATTATCTAGTTTAAAAATTCAAGTAAAAAGACTTTATATTGACCGAGAATTTTTTACCATTTCAGTTATTAGATGGCTGAAAGCTTTAGATATACCTTTGACTATGCCAGCAATCAGACGCGGTAGGCAAGGAGGTATTAAACAGTTTCTCAAAGGAAGAAAAAGTTACAAAGCCACCCATACTATGTCCAGAAGTAAAGATGATTTTGTGACATTTGATATCTGGATTATTTGTAAATATAAAAAAGGAAAAAGAGGAAGATCTGGCATTGAATATTATGTTTATGTTATTTATAAAGTCAACACAAACTTAAATCATATTCATCAATGTTATCGTAAACGCTTTGGTATTGAGACTAGCTACAGGCTGAAAAACTTATGTCGAATTAGAACTACTAGTAAAAAGCCTAATTTAAGATTATTATTTGTTGGCATCTCATTCTTATTAGTTAACATTTGGGTTAACTTACTGTGGCGAAAAATTAGTAAACCCGTGATGTGGAGGAAGATTAATTTATCGAACAATTTTTCCTCTAAAACAAATGCTTTCTTTTTTAAATCAAGCTGTTGAGAGAATTTTTCAAGTCGTAAAAACTATTTATATTCCTCTAGAATAAATCATTGAAAAAAAACTATGTAGTATAATTATAACTTATTGTTTTGGCTAACAATTTTTGGCGGTCTCGCTGCGCGAGTGCGAAGCAACGCCTGATTGAAAATAATTTTTCGATCTACTGAGTTTGGTTGCATTTGTTCATAACTGACAAACGACGCTCATTAATTTGGTCTGCCGACCAAGGTGCATCTGTCAAGAAATGGTGTAATTTATGGTAAGTTACTTCTACTGCATCTCTAGCCATTTGAAATACGTTCTTTCTCTCACTTTCCCCCAATAATCCCCCCAAATAATTCCTAAACTCTCTTTTTTGGGCTTTTGTCCTCAATAAATCATCAAATCTTTTGCACCATTTATCGAAGCAGGGAGGCATAGCTGCAGGAGTCGTTTCTCTCATGGTGGCGATCGCTTTATCGAGTAATGCTCAAGTCAGTTAGCAAAAGCATTTTATCTTATTTTTACTGTCAAAATTGTTTAAGTCCCGCTAAGAAAAATAACAATACTTAGTTGGGTTCTCCTACTAGATTTAGAATTGAAACGTAGAGGGATTTCCTTAAAAGCATTCCATCCACACGCAACATGGAGGAGGATGAACACAAAGACTCGAAATAGTAAGGAGAAAGGGTATGGCCTTTACAGGAGATGATGTATCAGACCGCACCACAAAAGTTCCTGCCGAGTTAAACGGCAAGGTTGTTTGGATAGAAATTGCTCAAACGGGACGGGAAGATGTGGGGTTTGACGTCAAATCCTTTAAGACAGTAACCGACTCAATCCAGGCGATCGCATCGGCCATTACTGCGTCCTTAGAGCAAGTGAAACCGACCAAAGCCAGTGTCAAATATGGTCTAGAAATTGGGATTGAGCAAGGTAGCCTGGTGGCTGCCATTGTCAGAGGGACTGGAAAAGCGAATTTAGAGATTTCCCTGGAGTGGGAGAGGAAGGGTACTGATTGAGATGTAGGGGATGACGGATGAATCAGCGACTCGATGAGCTATTGCAGAGTTGTACGGTTAAATTGACAGTTCCCAACAAAGTTGGCTGGGGAACTGGTTTTTTCGTGGCTCGGGGGCTGATTCTGACCTGTGCCCATGTGTTTAAAGGCGTGAAACCTGATACTACGGTTCAGATTCGCTGGCAGAAACAGGAAAAGTTTGCCGAAGCGACAATCGCCAACGCCAAGGTTATGCCGCCGGATTTAGCGCTGCTGGAATTTACGCCGCCCCCCGATGCAGATTTACCCTGCGTCTATCTGGACGAAGCGCTGGACTCGGGGGATGAGCTGTATTTCTTTGGGTATCCAGATCAGGACTTTCCCAATGGTTGCCCGGTAACGGTGAGTTGTGAAGGATTTACGGGGGATACGCCACCGTTGGTCAAGTTTAAGTGGGGGCAGGTGCGACCGGGGATGAGTGGGTCTGCCTTGCTGAATCAGGCGACGGACAAGGTGTGTGGCATCGTCAAATTTACGCGCGATCGCACTACCGATTTGGGAGGAGGTGCGATTCCAACGCAAGTAATTCTGGAGCAGTTTCCTCAGCTCAAGGGACTTCAGCAGAAATTTCATCAGCAGGATCGGCGATGGATTGATGTATCAAAGCCGATTAGCATTCCCTACAACCTCCCCCGTAGTGGCACGGTTGAGTTTGTAGGGCGAGATGAGGTCATGGTGCAGCTACATCAGATGTTGCAGAGGGATTCTCGTGTAGCGGTGTCTACGATTTCAGGGATGGGCGGTATTGGCAAAACGGAACTGGCTCTACAGTATGCCCTGCGTTATAGAGGTGAATATCCTGGAGGGATATGTTGGCTTCAGATAAGAGGCATGGATTTGGGAACCCAAATCATAGAGTTTGGGCGAGCGCTGTTCAGTAGTTTCAATCCACCAGATGAGTTGGACTTGAGGGGACAAGTGAAATATTGCTGGGGACATTGGCCACAAGGGAAGGCGTTGGTAATACTGGATGATGTGCCGGACTACAACGACTACTACAAAGAGAAGGTTCTTCCCTACCTGCCCCCAGCGCAACCCCGCTTCAAAGTATTGATGACCAGCAGAATGCGTCCAGGGGCTTTTGCCCAGAGGATTGACTTGGGCGTACTCTCCCCAGGTGCAGCTTTGGACTTACTACGATCGCTGGTAGGGAATGAGCGCATTAATGCCGAAATAGAAACAGCAGAAACTCTGTGTGAATGGCTGGATTATTTGCCATTGGGGTTAGAGTTGGTAGGGTGCTATCTGCACGAGCATCCAACACTGAATATAGCAGCAGTCCAGGTTCAACTACAAAGCAAGCGCTTGGCAGCACAGGCGCTGTGTCGGCAGCAAGCGGGCATGACTGCTCAGTTGGGAGTAGCAGCGACGTTTGAGTTGAGTTGGGAAAAACTGACAAAGGAAGCAAAACATTTAGGTTGTCGGTTAAGCTTATTTTCCCCTACCCCATTTGAGTGGAAGTTGGTAGAAGCATGTTGGCAACCACAAGAATCTGGCTTTTGGGGGCAGGTAGGTAATGTCTTTAATAGCCTGCTTAAAAGAACTGTAGAGACTAACAGTAAAGAAAAGTGGCCAGAAATACGAGATAACCAACTGCTCAAACAGCACCTACTGCAATTAACGAAGCAGAAAACTTACCGGATGCATCCTCTCATTCGAGAATTTTTCCTGACAAAACTGTCTGAATTGCCAGAAGCTGATAAGTACAGGCATGCAATGGTGACAGTAGCTAAGTCTGTAGAAGCTGAAGTACGTGAAAAAGTTGTCGAAAGCCTACTCTCCCTTCATACTGACGAACCAGCTACTGCTACAAATTTGATCAAAGAACTTCTAAAGATGAACTCCGAGGAAGCAAGACAGGCTGGACTTAAGGCAGCCTACTACATTGGTCGTAGTCGCGGGGCACGGGACATTTTTTTGTGGGCTGCTATTAATGGAGAGTCTGAATTGCGTCAGACGATCAAGAATACTCTCTACCTGATCTGGCGTAACGAGTCTGACTTCGTTTACAGCTTACTCAAAGAGCTAGTAGCGCAGATTAAATTCAGTACGCTGCCTTACCTGCGTAATATCGTGGAGTTTGTCATTGAGCTTCCAGTCACAATCTATATCAATCACTGTGAGCAAGAAGAGATTGTTGAACAGATCACAGAGCTGCACTCCACGATGATCAAAGAAAAATTGCACTTAGATGTGTTCAATACAGAAATACTTGAACCCATCTTCGGAAAGCTGATCTCCCAGGTTGTTACCAATGCTTTCTCAAAACCAATCCTGGAAACAACTCTGTTTAACGAATTTGAATCTGCCAAGCACTTCTTTAGTCTTCCTAAGGAAGATAGGGCTTGCTTGAAACGAATAGTACTCTTTTTAGATCCTAAAACGAACCTGGCTACGGCCCAAGATGAGCTAGAAATGATGCTCAAATCTAACATCATGACATTCAATCGGCTTGCTGCGGAGGTATTAGCTGTTCATTCTTGCTCGGATTTTCAGAAGAATAAGTCCCTCATACAGATTTTGTTTGACAAACTCGAAGCTAAAAGCAGACTCTGGTTACTATTGAGCTTCAACGTACTTTTGCCAAATACTCCACCTGACTGGGTGGAACTCTTGGAAGACTTGACCCGTCGGCTTATTGAGGAGAACCCAGGCATCTTCTATGGCAAAGAGGCAAGTTGGCTAGAGCAGTATGATATTATGCTGCTGCCTTTAGGCTTGGCATATGGCAAGCAAGTCCGAGCAATGCCCTATGTTGAGGCTCTAATCCAAGAAGGTTTAATCTGTGAGGACCAACTCCAGGTGAAGCGCTGTATTTCTGGTTTGGGAGCTGTAGGGTTTTATTACCCCGAAATGGTTTTTCGCACCCTGAAAAAAACACTACCCGATCCCAATGCTCTTGACTTGAGAGATGACTTGATCAAGACGCTAGCTACGATACGAACACGGCACCTTGACAGTGTGGACGTCTTTCTCAGCCAGATTGGTGCTGATGCCACTTTTCGGTATCAGGTGTCAGCGTCTACTGATATTGAGTTGGTCCGCCGCTACATCTTCTGGTTAGGCCTATTTAATCATGGAGTTCATTCTGTTCTACACTATCCAAAACTGCGACAGCAAATGATAGAAGAGATACTCATCCTGGCTGATGCTCGTAGCTTAAGGGAAGCTGTTACACGTTACACGCTGACTGTCATCCGAATGGCTCGCCAGGCAAATTATCGTTTAAGTGAATGGACTCGCCTGGAAGAGCATAGCAGTAGGTAATTAATTAGATTTTTTGAAAAATAATGCGCTCACTAATCGCTTCTTGCCATACTTTTTCAGACGAACAACTTTAGTAAAAGCCCAAAATGATTTGATTGATACTCAGCTATTGATTTCGGCACTCCTACTAAAGGTATCATTACTCAAGTTGATTTTTCTGATCTCCATTTTTTTACCTTACTCTCTTTTCTTCGTAAAATTGCCAAGTCGTGTTAAGATAGTCTGATTTAAATGATGAACTTAGCATGTAGCTGGTTGAAAATAATCTGGCAGGAGCTTGTCAACTTATACATGTTTATTCGTTTTTCTGTACTGGGTTTTACAGTTATATTGCCGTTGTTGGGAGCAGCAACAGTGTCTACTCAACTTACGAGCCCCCAGATAATTGGACTTATCTTTGTGGCGATCGCTTTTCATAACTTTACCTATGTCCTAAATGATGTAATTGACCTGCCTTTGGATCGTACAGAACCAATACGTGCTAAATCCCCCTTAGTTCAGGGTCGTATTCAACCCTGGGAGGCTCTTGCCTTTGCACTGTTTCAGATTCCCCTCGCCTTTGTTCTTACAGCTTTGCTAGGCGGTAATCTTTTCGCCTATGAGATGCTTAGCATTGGATTGGGGCTGATGAGTGCCTACAATTTATGGGGCAAACGGACTGTCTTTCCACCTCTTACTGATGTAGTGCAGGGCCTAGGATGGGGGGCATTAGTTATGTATGGAACTGCGTTCACGTTTGGTCGTCCAACAAATCTAACAGGCGTTGTCATTACATTTGTCGTTGTATTTATTGTACTGCTTAACGGGGTTCACGGAAGTCTGCGTGACTTAGATAATGACCGACGTTATGGTGCAAGTACTACGGCCATTCTGCTGGGAGCACGAATCCAAGATCCCACGGATATAATTATCCCGCCTCTGCTAGTGATCTACGCACTCACATTGCAAGCCTTACTTATTGGTTTGGTGCTACTACCCCTTGTCTACAACTGGTTTAACTACTCACCAAAAGTTTGGCTCATTACTACAAGCGTGGTTCTGATATTAACTTTACTTTCCTTAATACTATTGATTATCTGTGTGAGATCAAAGAATAACTATTCGCACTTGGTTCTTGCTGGAACGTGGCATGCTGTACTCTCACTAAGTTCCCTCTTAGTTTTGTTTGTTCCTTACTTAGAGCCTAAGCTAAGGTTATTTATCCTCACAATGTATTGTCTACCGTTACTAACAAGCGTGTGGTTGTATATGCCGATAGGATTGTGGTGGCAGTCTTGGAGGGCCATGCGGAAAGGCTGTTAGCTTATGAAAAAAAGTCATGTTATTGCTCACTTGATGACCTTTATCAAAATTACTCGCCCTGACAACAGCTTATTAGCAGCAGTGTACACTCTGCTAGGTGCATACTTAAGCTGCGATATTACAAATCTGCTATCATCAACCGTCCTAAAGGCTGCACTGGTAGTGGGATTGGTCGTCGCCTTTGGTTTCGTCATCAATGACTATATGGATGTGGCTGTTGATAGCCTTAGCAAACCCCAGCGACCTATTCCATCAGGTCAAATATCACCATCAGCAGCAGGTCTTCTGGCTTTAGTTTTGACCTTGGTCGCCCTCGGAGTCGCTTGGACGATGGGGCCATTATTAACTGCGATTGCACTGGCAACAATAATCCTAAGTACCAGCTACTCATTTTTCTTGAAAAATACACTGTTACTGGGAAATGCGACCATAGCGCTTTTGAACGCAACGATCATGGTCTATGGCAGCTTAGCTACCAGCAAAATAATGCCAGCAGTCTGGTTCGCTAGTCTGCTGGCATTTTTGTATATTTTCTGTCAAGAGATTCTCTACGCCACCGAAGATCAAGAAGGTGACACTCTGGCGGGTTTGAAAACCACCGCCGTCCGTTTAGGAAGAGGGGCTGCCCTACACCTGTTTCAAGTTCTTGCCCTCGTATTTGTCATAGCGGCGATATTCCCTTTTTTTCTGGGGTTGATGCCTGCTCTCTACATCTACATCATTATTCCCTGTTCTGTTCTACCTGTTGTGGGAATCATCATTTGGCTCAGTTTAAACCGCACAGACGAGGCTATTCACCAATCTCTGAGGGTGATGAGACTAGTGTGGTTTTCTAGTTTATTGCCGCTGGTACTCCTGAAATGAACGAGACGAGAACTCCAACTGTCATTGTCATTGGTGCTGGTATTGCTGGTTTAACTGCAGCATGGCATTTAACTCAAGCTGGTGTCCGAGTAAAAGTGCTTGAAAAAAACGTGACTGTGGGAGGACGAATCTATACAGATATTTGTAACGACTTTGAGATTGATGTTGGTGCTCAATTCATCGCCGACTACTACACTCACACACTGGACTTAATTCATAAGCTGGGATTGCAGAGCGAGTTGGTCTCTATCCCTGGCAAAGCAGCTATCTCACGTGATGGCCAGTTACACAGGGTCTGGCCAGATCTGCACCTATTATTCACGTCACTTGTCTCCTGGCGCAGTAAAGTGATGCTACTCAAGGTTTTCCTTCAAATGCTCTACCACCAACGTGAGCTTGACTTTCACGCTTTTCACAAAGCTCATACTCTCGATATCTGTTCTACTGCTGAGTATGCTCAGTCTGAGCTTAATGAGGACTTGCTCGAATACTGTCTTCAGCCTCCACTAACAGGCGTTTTCTACTGGACACCGGAACATACCTCTCAAGCAATGCTTTTTATATCCCTCAAGATGGGATTGAGCCTGACAGATATGAAAATTTACACGTTTCGCCAGGGAATGAGGCAGTTGCCGGAAGCAATGGCTGCCCAGCTTCCTGTGCATTTAAATGTAACGGTTAGCAGTGTGGCAACAGAATCTAGCAGTTATACTATCCAAGCACAGGTTGAAGGGCAAGAGCATCAGTTCATTGCTGATGGAGTGGTATGTACCACTCCCGCTACAATAGTTCCTACTTTATTTCCCAATCTGGATGCTCGCCAGAGGGAGTTCTTTCAGTCGGTTCACTATTCAGCAAACACAGCAATAGCTATCGGCGTTGGGCGCCGCCTCCCTTCAGACTTCTACGGTCTGTTATTCCCCCGATGTGAAGTCAATTATTTGGCAGCAGCGACTGTCCAGTCTGCTAGGAACCCTGCTCAAGTACCGCCAGGTCGTGATCTAATTTTCCTGGGGTCAGCCAGCCAAGAACTATTGGCTCAAGATGATACAACAATCCGAAATAGGCTTTTAGCTGATTTGCGGAAGTCTGCTCCTATCTACGATCCGGGAAGCGACGAACAGTTTTGTTGTGTGTACCGTTGGCATCAGGCTTTGCCTGAATTTAATGTTGGTCATTTCAAACGTCTCAAAGCCTTTGCTGATGGTGAGATTGAGTCAGGTCGCATAGTCTTTGCTGGGGATTATCTCAACAGTCCTTTTATTGAAGGAGCGGTTACTAGTGGAATGGAAGCAGCGCAACGATTACTAAAGCGCTTAGAGGGGCTTTGAAAATTATAGGGGTTGAAGAGCAAGCACACAATAGCGATCACCGACTATTCTTATTCCTCTTGCTGTGGCTAGTTTGGAAGCTGGATTAATAATCCTTGAGGCGATCGCGCTCCGCACTAAAATCGCCAGTACACGGGGCAAGCTGAGGCTATTTTGGGGTATGGCAACGATTATTAAATTTTACTCCCATATCCCCCTCAATCCCTTTGATAGCAATAGTTTTAGTTTGTAGTATCTAAGACAAAATATTAAATAGTAAAAATCTCCTTGATTCTTGAAAAGCTTTATATACATGGATTAGATTCACTTATGGTTTAAGCATTTCTAATTCCGATAACTTCACCTCTCGGCATTGAAATTTACGCATTTATCAGGGATACAGAGAATACTAAAATTAAACTTGATTTTTATTGAGAATAACCTAGATAGTTGAGAATCAATCCATTGTTATTGCGAAAATCCTATAAGCTTTAATTATTGATTTATCTCGATACTCTAAATTTATCAGATTGTATTTATAAAAGTTACAATTCTCAAACTCTATCTATATATAGCTTTGAGGTCGATATGGGAGTAAAATTCAACAATCGTTGCCATCCCCCTTCTTCATGCTAACCTCGGTGGTGCTAACCTCGTTCGTGCTAACCTCGGTGGTGCGGCGAAACTCGTTCGTGCTGACCTTGTTCGTGCTGACCTTGGTGATGCTAACCTCGAAGGTGCTGACCTCCATGATGCTATCCTCCGTGGTGCGAAACTCGTTCGTGCTGACCTTGGTGGTGATGCTATCCTCCGTGGTGCTGACCTCCATGGTGCTAACCTCCATGGTGCTAAACTCGTTGGTGCTGACCTTGGTGGTGCTAACCTCCGTGGTGCTTTCCTCCGTGATGCTAACCTCCGTGGTGCTAACCTCCGTGGTGCAGACCTCTTTCGTGCTAATGTCGAAGGTGCTGACCTCGAAAGTGCTCACCTAACCGAAGCTCAAAATCTCACTCCCTCTCAAATAAAATCAGCCTGTAATTGGGAAAAAGCAATTTACAAAAGTAAAGTGAATAGAGAAAAGCGAACTTGGATACTTATTGAACCTAATAACTCAATATCTATTGAAGACTTAAGGAGAGACCAATCATCTGACCCAGAAAACTCTGTTGATTGTAGTGTCTGGTCAAGATAGTTATTCCACGTTATTGTAAGAGAAACTACCGCTCAAATTGAACATCTCAAAAACCTCATACTACAAACGTATATTTAAGTACATTTAGACTTCTAGTTAACACCCCTCTTCATCTGATTGAACATTAAACAGCGTGGATTAAAGCGATCGCCCGATTTTCCCCCACAGGCGCGCCGCGTACGCGAAGCGCGTCGAAGACTAGCGGATCGGGCGCGAGATCGCTCTTAATCACGAATTCTTAAGCCGCCGTTGATTCGGAGTCGGGTAGTGGTTCTTTCTTTTTCTTCTCGAAAACCTGCAATCCTGCTCCTTCCAGTTCAATTACCCCATCAGCAGAAACGCTCTTTATCTTTCCTGAAAGCGCACCGACCCAGTCTTCAAACTCATCCATTTTAGCTACCTGTTTTTTCAAAGTTTTACGGTTAACTTCTGCTTTGACGGTAACGTTGTTTTCTCCTTGAATTTCTAAAGTTACTTTTTTTCCCTCTGTGGGTAAGTCGGGTTTGGAGTTGAATTTAATTGTAACTTCGGGAATTCTACCTTGAATCATAATGCCTTCGGTGAACTCATAACATATTTAAGTTACCTTCGATTCGCTACAGATACCTGTAAATTTTAGTTTCATTTAGGGATATTGGTAATCCGAGTGGCAACTTCCATCATAAATATTGATTTGTCAAGTATGCTTTACAAAACTTCAAATATTTGTTACATTAGTTAACATAATCGAGTAAATAAATATAAAGAACGCGCTATATGTACACTACTCAATTAGATAACGGAACTCTTAATAACTACGCTGTTGAACCTAAAATCACCTACGCAGAATACCCAGCAGTTTACGAACAACGTCGCTACGTAATTCAGGGTGCAATCGCAGCTTTATTTGTTACAGCATTAGTTTTAGTTTCAGTAGCAGTTAGCTAATTGTTTGAGACAAACCAGTTTAAACAACAACTTTGATTAACTAAAACAGCTTTTCTCTCGTCAACATTGGATTTCTCCTACTCAACCTCGGTATGTACGCCGAGGTTTTTTGCTGTGTAACTATAATTCTTAGTTGTTAATGCAACGCTGATGACTAAGATTCTATTAGTTTTAGTAATAATTCTAAGTGGGTGTTCAATAATGAGTGAATCACAATCACCACAACCCAAGCCTGTTTTAGCTACAAACAACACTGCCCAAGTCTTGAAAGTTGAAGCTACAGGAGAAGCCAATAACTATACCTTTGCTGTTACCGTTAGGAGTCCCGATACTGGATGTGACCGTTATGCCGACTGGTGGGAAGTGATAACCCCTTCTGGAGAACTGCTGTATCGTCGAGTTCTGTTACACTCTCATGTCAACGAACAACCTTTCAGACGCACTGGAGGAAAAGTAAAAATTCAACCCCAACAAGAAGTAATTGTTAGAGTACATATGCACCCTGATGGTTACAGTTCGATGGCTCAACAGGGAACAGTTAAAGATGGTTTTAAAGCGATCGCTTTACCTGAAGATTTTGCTACTCAACTTGCTTCAGTCGAACCTTTACCAAAGAATTGTGCTTTTTAAAAATAATTTACTATTTAAGTACATCAAGTTTTAATGCTTGAGGTTCGCCCATCCAT
Source organism: Xenococcaceae cyanobacterium MO_234.B1 (assembly GCA_030064915.1). Taxonomy (GTDB): domain Bacteria; phylum Cyanobacteriota; class Cyanobacteriia; order Cyanobacteriales; family Xenococcaceae; genus JASJCP01. Next base: position 157 of record JASJEK010000215.1, on the reverse strand, counting down.
GAAGCGTAATCTGTATGATCTAATAGATCGTTTCCTGTAAGTGGATGAATCAAAATTGTTAAACCCTTTCGATTGAGAGCCAGCCAAGATAGTAAATCTGCATACTCACTGCGATCTATTGCAAGCTGACAACTCCAACTAGGATGAGGACCAACAG
>JASJEK010000033.1 GCA_030064915.1 Xenococcaceae cyanobacterium MO_234.B1 | reverse complement strand
CATTTTTCTCCACTAGTTGACCATCCACCCACTCCATCCTCTCGGGGGGATTGGCCATAAACTCTTCTAGAGAGATATTTTCCTTGGTAATTGGAGCAGTTACCATTGCTATTTCCTCATGTAGGCATCAGTTTAATTTTATATACTTAAGGGCCGATCTTCTTCGAGATCCGCTTCGCGGTGCGCGCAGCGCCACTTCGTGACCGCAGATGCGCCTCCCTTGCAGGGAGACCATAATCCCTGGAATCCCATTATTCGGATAATTTCGGATGGGAAACATTCTGCGATCGCTGCTCGGCTAATCGTTCTAGGAATGCTTGATGCGCCTCTGTGGCAATTCCCTTCTGTACCTCTGCCAAAACTCTTGCTAAATCTCCTGCCAGAAGTGCTGCCACTTGCAAGTGCAATCCGGGGAAAATCCTGCTACAAATCATCCCTGACTCGTCAGGCTGTAAGGGAATATACTCTCCAGCCTGGAGATGAAACCAGTCCAATTGTCGATCTATTACCCGCCAGACTATGTATTCCTGCACGCCGTTGCGACGGTAAGCTTTTAATTTGTCATGGAGATCGTAGGAGGCACTGCTAGAGGCAATTTCTACGATTAATTCTGGAGCACCTTCAACGTAGTCATCTACACTAATGTGGGATTGACCCCCAAAATCTGTTTCAATCCGAAGTAGAGCATCTGGTTGAGGTTCATTATCTAAATCTAAGCGGACTGTAGTATTATCAGCCAGCCCAATACCAGGAGTAGCAGCCCGATAAACTCCCAGCCAGGTCATGATATCGCTATGAGGTTGACCATGCCTACTATATCTCAGAGGTGATGCCACGTAAACAACTCCTTCGATTAATTCAGCTTTCTTGAGGTGAGGCATCAACTGATAGCGACGTTCAAATTCATAACGAGTCAGCCTATCCCCGCTTTCGAGAATTGGTATCGAGTCTTCTGTATCTTTTGTAGCTGTTATTGCTTTTGTCATTTTTCTTTGTTATTGTTTTGATTCAGTGTGAAAAGAAGTCAGTTACTTTGGCAAATATTCAGTATTGAGAGTTTCTTCAGGGTTAAAAGGAGATTCAGTCGGAAAAGTGCTAATTGGTAATCCTGTTTCCAGAGAAGCCTTTTTTCTGGCTTTGGTATAGCATTTAGGGAAAACTTCTCTAAAGTAGGGTTTGAGGCTAGGGCTAACTTCAAAAGCTTCCAGTAACCTATCTCGATGCTCAAAAATAGTGAATAGCCAGCTATTAGACCGTTTTTCAGGTTGATATTTATACTTAAGCAAGTGCATCAGAACAATTTGTAGATTGCTTACTAATGAACTTTTTTCGCTTCTGCCCATGCTTTCGATTTCTTCTATGAGATTAGCTAGATCCACCTCAGCAAATTTTTTCTCGCCTAACTGGTTAGCTGTTGTTTGTAGCCATAGGTAATAATCTTGTTCGTAAAGACTAGGGTTTGGAGTTAGTCCTTGTCTCCTTATCCCCTTCTTGCCAGTCATACCTTTAAACACCTAATTTTTCTAAACCAACTTCTTAATAACTACCTGATTTAACTACATGAGACCTTTCTCCCGTAAATAAACGCGACCATACAGTGCCTCGGCTTCGCTAAGATCGCAATTCTTGGAATCCAATTATTTTGGAATTGTGTTGCTGTAATTGTGGTTATAACTCTCTATTTTGCTCTAAACTAAAAATATATAGAATATTCCTAAATTTTATTTTGGGTCATCCCTATTCTAATTAAAGTTAACTATTGGGAAAATCTTACTTAAAGATTGCATTCTATAAATAACATCAATATAAGGTTGTCTAACTAACTAACTAACTAACTAATTATCGTTAGGCACAAATTGCTACAATAGCAGTTTGTGCTAATAACTTTACTATTTATTCATATTTTATAAAAATACCTAAGTATAGCTTATATGGAATGTCCTAATAATTGCCTGAGAGAACGTCTCTCTGTGTTTGTTGATGGCAATAATATGTTTTATGCACAACAAAAAAATGGTTGGTTTTTTGATCCGAGAAAAGTTCTAGAGTATTTTACCAAAGACCCCAGTGTCAAGTTAATTAATGCTTTTTGGTACACAGGACTAAAAGATGCTCAAGATCAAAGAGGATTTCGCGATGCTCTAATCAGTCTTGGATATACTGTCAGAACTAAAATTCTTAAGGAATACTATGATGATTCTTCTGGTCGTTATTCTCAGAAAGCAAATCTAGATATAGAAATTGTAGTAGATATGTTTAATACTGTCGATCAATACGATCGCGTAATCCTGTTTAGTGGTGATGGAGATTTTGAGCGAGCGATCGAATTGTTGCGTTCTAAAAACACTCATATTACAGTGGTTTCCACTGAGGGAATGATCGCGAGAGAACTGCGCAATGCTACAGATAGATATATCGACTTAAATGACATTCGTCCTTATATCGAAAAGAATGATTTTTGAAATCTTCTGTATCCTCTTCTAATCAATATTCTATCTTTCTTCCGCGAGAGGACTCCCGACTAAACTCGATAGAGTTAGCGGGAGACGGGGCGTTTGAAGTGCTGAAACGGCTCTCAAGGTGCGGAAGTAAATTCCGCACACGAGCCTCATAAATTCAGCACGCAGCCCCTCATTAATCGCGGGTAGGGTTTATCGGGTTACGATTTTGACACATAATCTTTATATATCAAGGTGTTCAAGCGTTGTATAATACTCTCAGAAGGTTTTGAATCAGCCGTGAAATAGCGGTCAGACCCCGCGTCGCCGTCAGGCGCAAACGGGGCGTACAAGCTTTTGAGGAGACCTCAAAAGACAGCCCCTCGGGAATGCTGACCAAGATAAGGACGACGGAACGGACATCTCACGGTGGCGAACCAAGTTCGCCACCCGTGTCCTCGAAAATACCAATCATGTTGGCGCGCCCGCTTAACTAAAGTGATTCTGTACCTTGAAAAACGAATACATGGGTTGCAGCAAGAAAACTGTTGTTGCGTAAAAGTATTCCAGTATCAGGATGAAAGTCTTTGTACTTGAGTCGGCGGTAGGGCATACCGTGGACTTTAAACTAAAATGCTTGTGGAATCGGTCTGACGGGGGTATGGTTTCGGTCATATCTAGTTAAGAGGTTGCGAAGCAAGAATTCGCTGTTAAAGGCAATGACGAAGCGATAGCGTAGTCAGTGGCTTAACGGGGGAGTGTCAAAATTTCAATTAACCAGAACCTACTCCCATGACAAGTGCAAATAGGGCTAATTAAAAGTTATGGCAATATCACAAGATAGAATAATCATTTTTGATACTACTTTAAGAGACGGAGAACAGTCTCCAGGGGCAACTCTCAATGTAGAAGAAAAACTGAAGGTAGCCCGCGCCCTAGCAAGACTGGGAGTAGATGTGATTGAAGCTGGGTTTCCCTATGCTAGCCCAGGAGACTTTCAAGCAGTACAACAGGTAGCATCAGCCGTAGGTACAGAAGATGGGCCCACAATTTGTGGTTTAGCTAGAGCCACTCAACAAGACATTAAAACCGCAGCAGAAGCTCTTAAACCAGCAGCTAAAAAACGTATTCATACCTTTTTGGCTACTTCTGACATTCACTTACAATATAAATTGAAAAAAACCCGTCAGGAAGTCTTATCCATCGTCCCAGAGATGGTAGCCTATGCCAAATCCTTTGTGGATGATGTGGAATTCTCTCCCGAAGATGCTGGACGTAGCGATCCTGAATTTTTGTATCAGGTTTTAGAAGCTGCGATCGCAGCAGGAGCAACTACGGTTAATATTCCTGATACAGTGGGTTATACTACTCCCAGTGAATTTGGGGCATTAATTAAAGGTATTAAAGATAATGTTCCCAACATTGATCAGGCGATTATTTCCGTACATGGTCACGACGATTTGGGTTTAGCAGTAGCTAACTTCCTGGAAGCTGTGAAAAATGGAGCGAGACAACTAGAATGCACCATTAACGGAATTGGGGAAAGAGCAGGTAATGCAGCCTTAGAAGAGTTGGTAATGGCTCTTCATGTGCGTCGTCAATACTTTAACCCCTTCTTAGGCAGACCCGCAGAATCTACCGAACCTCTAACCAACATTGATACTAAGCAGATTTATAAAACATCCCGTTTAGTTTCTAATCTTACAGGGATGATGGTACAGCCCAATAAAGCTATTGTGGGGGCGAATGCTTTTGCCCACGAGTCAGGTATTCACCAAGATGGAGTCCTGAAAAATAAACTAACCTATGAAATTATGGATGCTCAATCCATTGGTTTAACAGAAAACCAAATTGTGTTGGGTAAACTTTCTGGACGGAATGCTTTTCGGACTCGTCTTAAAGAATTGGGTTTTGAGCTTTCTGAAACTGAACTCAATAAAGCTTTCGTCCGTTTCAAAGATGTTGCCGATAAGAAAAAAGAGATTACCGACTGGGATATTGAAGCCATCGTTAACGATGAAATTCGCCAACCCCCTGAACTATTCCGTTTAGAACTAGTTCAGGTATCTTGTGGTGATAATTCTTGTCCCACTGCTACTGTCACTGTCCGAACTCCTGAAGGAGAAGAATTAACTGATGCAGCTATTGGGACTGGTCCGGTGGATGCTATTTACAAAGCAATTAACCGTGTAGTTAATATCCCGAATGAATTAATTGAATTTTCGGTTCAGTCAGTAACCTCAGGAATAGATGCTATTGGAGAGGTAACGATTCGTCTACGTTATGAAAACAAAGTCTATTCTGGTCATGCAGCGAATACAGACATTATTGTGGCTTCTGCCCGTGCTTATCTGAAAGCTTTAAATCGTCTTTATGCTGGGTTGCAAGCTGCCAAGGCAACAGAAACTGTAGTCAATAGCTAACAGTCAATAATGGATAGAAGAGACACAAAGCGATCGCAAAAATATGTTGCAACTAGATAGCAAAATTCCCCAACCCCAAATATTTCCAGTATTAGATTTACCAGTTCATTTGCTGGATGATTATGTCCATTGGCTACATAGCAGGCTGACTCAAGGTATTGGGACTCATGTAGTAACCCTCAATGCAGAAATGGCAATGTTAGCGAAGCGAGAGCCGAAGCTCGCTCAAATAATTTGTCAAGCAGATTTAGTAATCCCCGATGGTGCAGGAGTTATCTTGTATATGCGCCTTAGGGGGTTAAAACATCAACGTTGTCCTGGAATCGAGTTAGCAGAAGCTCTCTTGCAGTCTTTGGGAAAAACTACAGAATCCTATTCTGTTTGTTTCTATGGAAGCACTCCTGGTACCGCGGTTAAAGCCGCTAATTTCTGGCAAAACAAAATACCCCAAATCTCAATTTTGGCTCAACATGGTTACTTATCAGAAACCACCCAGCAAACATGGCAAGACACCCTTAAGCAGGAACAACCTCAATTAATCTTTGTCGGTTTAGGAGTTCCCCGTCAGGAATTGTGGATTCGACAAAACCGTCATTTATGCCCCAACTCGACTTGGATTGGGGTAGGTGGTAGTCTAGATATTTGGGCTGGCACCAAAACCCGCGCCCCCTCTTTTTTAAGAAACAATAACCTGGAGTGGTCTTATCGTCTTTATCAAGAGCCTTGGCGCTGGAAGAGAATGCTAGCTTTACCGAAATTTTTTTGGTTATCTTTGTTGAATAAATAAAAAACTGAATAAATAAAAAACTGAATAAATAAAAAACTGAACAAATAAAAAACCATTGACCCCTGTAGGGACGTAGCATGCTACGTCTCTACCACAAATATTTATGGGAGGTTTTGGTAAAAGGATTTGGGCCCATCCTGATTCCTGTCCTTCGGACGATGATTTAGAATTTAAGCCCCCGAAGCTGGCTGATGGCTGATAGCTAATTGAAAACCTCAATTTATGCTCGTGCAAAGTATAGCTTACTCTTTTAGGTCTTCTAGGGATGTTGAGTAGAGGTGGTCTATTGTTTCTACTTTAATTAAAGGTTCAGATGCTAACTCTGCTAGACCTATAGATTCGAGAAGTTGTGACCACTCTGTCTGAATAGAAATCAAATCAGAGTCTGATTTTTTTAGTTCAGCTAGTACAGAAAGAGCATCGTACCAAACACCTTCCTGTTGCAATAAATGGGACTTTTCTAGGTCGGTAGATAGCTCAATTCTGTCTTTTACGGATTTGTTAAGTTCCACGTGTTCAATCCATCCTTCTAAGACAATGTCTCTAGAGCGATGGTTAGGGTCACAAATCATAGATAAGTACCAATGGTAATCTCCATAAGATTCGCTTAAATTGTCTTTTACTTGGTCAGGAATAGCAACACTCATAATTCCTGCTTGACCTGTAGTTTTGAGAAAGGCTTCGTGAACTAATTGATCATCTTTAGTTCTTACAACAAATTCAATGGTCTTGGGTTCTTTAGTTTGAGGTACATAAAAGAATAGCTGAGAGGAAATTGAAGCGGTTAAGTTAACAGGGCGGTCAGGAACTAAGGCAACAAAATCTCTTCCCTTAGCCATACAATTGCCTCGGCTTCCTCCATCTCTGCGGTTAGAAGGTAAACCTTCATAATTAACCCTTACAGAGTTTTCTTGATTTTTTGATGGCCTGGCTTGAGTGGGAAAAGAATTACCTAAAAATAACAAATCAAGAGTTAAGGTAATGCCTGTAAGACAAACTATTTTATTGATTTTGCTTTGAGAGATTAGCATATTTCCTGTATCTAAAACTAAGTTTTTAATCTATTGCATCTGAGTTATTAAAGTTGTCTGGAAATAAAAACCTAAATTTTATGAAATAACCTTCTAGATAATATTTCGCCCTCTAAGGTGTTCCAAAAAGGGAGAGTGTTATAGTCAAGGTACTTCTGGGATCTTTAACGGTTATTTCCCGACAGATTAAGCCAAGTAAATATAATAGGTATTGTAGCAACTAAAAAGAAATAAGTTATCAACAATTATACGTAAATAATATTGTTTATAACCAATATAGTCCGTAATTATACAGACTATCTTTATCAGTAAAAATACTAACCATCAAAAATCATAATAGATTATGTCTATTAAACCATTATTTAAGGTTTACAAATTAGTAACTAAACTTTCCTTTAAAATAACTAAATACACAAAAAACTATAGTTCTTATACTTTTTCTAGTCTCATAGCCAGTCTTTTAGTAAGTGGCACAATTATCGGTATCAGACAATTAGGCGGGTTACAATTTTTGGAGCTTTTAGCTTATGACTTGATGGTGCGAGTCACAAGTACAAATTATAGAGACCCAAGACTTTTACTAGTAGAAATTACGGAGCAAGATATTAAAAACCAGAATCAATGGCCGATTTCTGATAGAACCATTGCCCAACTATTACAAAAATTGCACCAACATCAACCAAAAGTTATCGGTTTAGATATATATAGAGATATCGCCTCTCCCCCTGGTACAGAAGAATTGCAGAAGCAACTGCAAAAGACCAATACCATCGTAATTGAACATTTAGGTAGCGGAAACAATCGAATTGCTGCACCTTCTAATGTTCCAGAGTCTCGCATTGGTTTTAATGATCTGGTGTTAGATTTTGATGATGTTTTACGTCGTTATATAGTTTATGCTCAAATAGGAAAGCAACAATTTTATTCTTTTTCACTCCGTTTAAGTTTGGCATATTTCAAAGATAATCCTCTTGTCAAGAAAAAAGGATGGAAAAACGCTTCAGATTTTAAAGTGACTCCCAATGGAGTATATATAGGCAATATTTTTCTCAAACCTCTGGGAGCAAATTCTGGAGGCTATCGAATGCCACCTCAAGAAGCTGCGGGGTTGCAAACTATAATTAAGTATCAATCTCATGATATTGCTCAGCGAGTAACTTTAACAGAAGTTTTAGCAGGTAAAATAGACCCCAATTTAGTTAAGGATAAAGTAGTTATTATTGGTACTACTGCACCAAGTATTAAAGACCTTTTTTCTACTCCCTACGATGGTCAAAAAACAACCATGCCTGGTGCTGTAATTCATGCTCAAATGGTAAGTCAAATTTTGAGTTTAGTGTTAGATGATAAGACTCAAGTTTGGTTTTGGACAGAAGCAATTGAAGGCTTATGGATTGTGATCTGGGCAGGAGTAGGAGCAGCGATCGCCTGGCGGTTACGTCATCCTTTAGCTCTTGCAGGGGTAGGTATTCTCTGTTTGGGAATATTATGGGGAATTGGTTTTAGCTTATTTCTAGGTGCTGGCTGGATTCCTGTAATTCCTCCCACTTTGAGCTTTATTCTTACTGGTAGCGGTATTGTTGCCTATAAAGCAATCTATGCGATGTTTTATGATTCTTTAACCGACTTGCCAAATCTCACCAGATTCACCGATAAACTTAACAAATTAAAGGTAAAAAGGTTTAAAAATCAAGAAAATAGTTCTATTTCCGTATTTTGCCTAGATATAGACCGATTCAAGTTAATCAATGAAGGTTTGGGGTATAAGGCTGGAGATCATTTATTAAAATGTACAGCCAAAAGTTTGCGGCGGTATTTTAATTCTGGAGCCTTAATTGCGAGGGTGGGAGGAGATGAATTTGCAGTTGCAGTACTGAATCTTCCCGATGCTCAAGCAGCAGTTAAAATTGCCGATCAATTGCAGCAAGACTTAACCTTATCTTTTCTCCTCCAAGGAAGACAAGCTACGACAACCTTAACGGTAGGAGTTGCCTTCAATTCTGTGGAAATCTCAGCAGAGCCAAGACACGGAGTGCTCAATTTTCAAGGAGAAAATATGCTTCGCGCTGCTCAAACTGCAATGTATAAAGCTAAAGCAGAAGGAAAAACCCATTCCGAAGTCTTTAGTAACACAATGCACGAACAGGCTTTAAGCCGTCTGCAACTAGAAGCAGACTTATACGAAGCTGTTGAAAATCAGGAATTTGAGTTATATTATCAGCCGATTATTTCCTTGAAAACAGGCAAAATGGCTGGTTTTGAAGCATTAGTGCGGTGGCAATCCCCTAAAAGAGGTTTTGTTTCTCCTGGTGCCTTTATTCCTGCTGCGGAAGAAACAGGTACGATTATTCCTTTAGGAGAATGGATCCTACAAGAAGCTTGTCATCAGATGTATCAATGGCAACAAGAGTTTAGTGATTATGCTTCTTTGTTTGTTAGTGTAAATCTTTCAGGTCGGCAATTTGGACAAAAGGATTTAGTAGACACAATTCAACACATTCTCGCATTGACTAATTTAGCTCCTCAGAGTTTAAAACTGGAAATTACCGAAAGTATGGTAATGGACAATGTAGAATCTGCGATCGCTATGTTAGAGAATCTGAAAATTCTGGGGATGAAGTTAAGTATGGATGATTTTGGTACGGGATTTTCTTCTTTTAGTTATTTACATCGTTTTCCGATAGATACTTTGAAAGTAGATCGCTCTTTCGTCAGTAATATGAGTCAAGCAGCTAAAAACATAGAAATTGTTAGTACCATAGTGATGTTGGCTCACAAGCTAGGGATGGATGTGGTAGCCGAAGGCATTGAAACTTTAGAAGAAAAAGAGCTACTCAAGGCTTTAAATTGTGAATATGGACAAGGTTATTTGTTCTCTAAGCCAATTTCCACAGCAGCAGTCAGCCAATTATTGAGGGAATCGGGTCAATGGTGAGTTTTAAGCAGCTAAATAATAGATGATTTATCCATGTATCGCCGTCTTAAACGTCAATTGCTCTGTTTTGCTTTAGTTGGGTTATTATCTAGCTTCTTATTAATTTCTTTTTCCCTTTCTAATGCTAGTGCCACTGAGCCAGAACTTGAGATATTAGGCGATCGCCAATTAGAGTTTTCTACTAGCGCTTTAACTCTCGAACAGAGAGGTCAAAAATTTTACCTTTTAGGCAATTTTTCTCAAGCAATTACCCTTTGGCAACAAGCTGCCATTGCTTACAGTGAGAAACAGGAAGTATTTAATCAAGTTAGAGTGTTGAGTAATCTGGCTTTGGCTTATCATCAACTGGGAGATGCAGCACAAGCAAATAAACTAATACTCTCAAGTCGCCGTCTATTAGAAGAACAAGATAACCCAGGAATTGAACGAGAGCAAACTTTGGCTCAGGTACTCAATCATCAGGGAATTCTTCAGTTAGCCCAAGGGAAAATTAATGACGCGATCGCCCTTTGGCAACAAGCTAAAGCTATTTATGAAACCATAGAAGACGAGTCGGGAATTATTCGGGCTTCAATTAATCTGGCTAGTGCTTTTAAAAATCTAGGGTTATATCGTCGCGCTTTTAAAACCTTAGAGGACATAGAGCCAATTCTGGCAACACAACCTGATTCCAGTTTAAAAGCTGCTGGTTTAAGAAGTTATGGAGATATCCTGCGTCTGGTGGGAAACATAGCACAAGCAGAAACAGTTTTAACCGAAAGTTTAGCGGTTGCGACTAAACTTGATGCAACTCAAGACCGAGTTAAGACCCTACTCACTTTGGGCAATACCTTATCAGTAGCTCCAGATGAATTGAAAGCTCAAAAATATCAACAGGCATTAGAACTTTATCAACAAGCTCTAGTCATCTGTCGCAATTCTACTCATTGTCTAGTCACCAGTTTACCGCTACAGATTAATTTAGCCCAGTTAAATTTATTGCTGAAAACTAATGATTGGTGGAAGGGAGAAAAACTGCTCCCTGAAATTAGCTCCTATCTAAAACGTCTTCCCAATAATCAAACCCATATTTATCAACAAATTAATTTTGCCCATAGTTTAATTGAATTGAGGCAAAAAGCAAAGCATGAAGCTCGAACACTGAAAAATATCCCTTCTTGGGCAGAAATTGAGGCTATTGTCAGTGATATCATCATCAAAGCTCGTCAAATCCCATCTCCTAGAGCAGAATCCTATGGTTTAGGATTACAGGGTAAAATTACCGAACAACTACAAAAATGGTCAATTGCCCAAGAACTAACCCAACAAGCCTTAATTGTAGCTAGTAATATTAATGCAGGAGAAATTAGTTACCTTTGGCAATGGCAACTCGGTAGAATCAACTATGCTCAAGGAGATATAGAAACAGCTATTAGCAATTACTCTCAGGCTGTAGAAATCTTGAAAAATTTGAGTCAAGACTTAGTTGCGATCAATTCTAATATTCAATACTCTTTTCGTGAAAGCGTTGAGCCAGTTTATCGCGAGTTAATTGATTTACTTTTGCAACCCAATTATGACTCTATAGTTAGTCAAAAAAAAGTTAGTCAAAAAAATAGTCAAAAAAATTTAAACCAAGCTAGAGATGTCATCGAATCATTACAATTAGCAGAATTAAATAACTTTTTTCGCGAAGCTTGTTTAGACACTAAACCAGTACAAATAGATCAAGTCGATCGTCAAGCAGCAGCGATTTATCCGATTATTCTAAGCGATCGCTTGGAAATTATCTTAAGCCTTCCCAATCAACCTTTACAAAGCTATTCCGTCCCCATCACTCAAGTAGCATTAGAACAGGAAATTGAGCAGTTTCGTCAGACTGTGGTGATCCGTAGTCGTAGAGCTTTTTATGAACCAGCCAGAAAACTTTACGATTGGTTAATCCGTCCTGAGATAGAAGCCTTAGAAGCTCATAATATTAAAACTATTGTCTTTGTTCCTGATGGTTTGTTACGGAATATTCCATTATCAGCTTTATACGATGGAGAACAGTATTTAATTGAAAACTACAGGGTGGTTCTCACTTCTGGGTTACAGTTACTAGCTCCTCGTCCCCTGACGGATATCAAGTTAAAAACTTTAGCAGTAGGATTAACCCAGGAAAGACAAGGCTTTTCCGCTTTAGATTTTGTTAATCAAGAATTAGAGGAAATTCAGACTCAAATGAATAGCCTGGTTTTAGTAGATCAAGAATTTACCACCCAAGCTTTTCAGCAAGAAATCCAATTGTCTAACTATCCCATAGTCCATATTGCCACTCACGGCCAGTTTGGCTCTTCTTTAGACAATACCTTTCTTCTCGCCTGGGACGATAAAATCAATATCAATCAACTAGATAATATTCTTCAAGGAAGGACTCCTGGTCAAAAACAAGCGATCGAGCTTTTAGTACTTAGTGCTTGTGAAACGGCTGCTGGAGATAAATGGGCAGCTTTGGGTTTAGCTGGTATGGCAGTAAGGGCTGGTGCCAGAAGTACAGTGGCTACTCTATGGTCAGTGAATGATGAAGCTACAGCCCAAATGATGAGTCACTTCTATCAACAGATAGCAAAAAAGCAATTTCCTAAAGCGGAAGCAGTACGGAAAGCACAATTAAGCTTATTAAACAGTCCTTGGTATAACCATCCTTTTTACTGGTCGCCCTATGTTTTATTGGGTAGTTGGTTATAAGTGAGATAACCCCAAATTATAAAGTAATTATAAAGTAATTAAAAAATGTTTGAATAAAGTAAAAACTTCAATTCTGAATCTTTATGGAAATTTGTTTTTTATTGCATTTAGTTTAGATATTATTTATTAAGTAATATTTGGTATTTTCTATATATAGGTTAAAAGTATATTTAATCAACTTGATAATTATTCATGAAATCTTCACAGCCATCTATTCGAGAAAATCATTATTGGCGAATTATCAAAAGACATCGATTCTTAGGAACGACAGTATTGATCTTAGTTAGTGCATTAGGGATTATCTTAACCGCCCAGAGAAATCCTGTTTATGAAGCTCAAGCCAAGCTAAAGTTTAGATCAAGCAGTTTTAATAGTTTTTTAACAGATAATAACCAATTAATTAACAGATTATACAGACTAATTAATCAAGATAATTTCATTAATACGGAAATTGAAGTAATTAGTTCTCGTCCCTTAATTGAAAAAACAATTACTTCCCTAAATCAAGAAACTGAAACTGCTCAGCCTATAGATGTAGAAACTTTTAGGAATAATCTCAAGCTCAAAAGAGTGGGGTATACTAACATCCTGCAAATAAAATATCAAGATACTGATCCAGTACAAGGGACAGAAGCAGTTAATCAATTAATTGTAAATTATTTAGCACATAATATTGCTTTCAACCAAGAAGAAGCCAAGGCCAGGGAGCAACTTATTCAAGAACAGTTACCTCAAGTCGAACAAAAACTGCAACAAACAGAGAAGGCAATTCGTAAAATTCAAGAAGAAACTAAAATCCTTGCACCTCAGGAAGAAGCGATGATTTTGGCGACAAATCTGGGGGTTTTACAACAAAAAATTGCCGAGTTACAAGGACAAATTGCTAATGTTAACGTTCAATCAGCATATATCCGAAATAAACTGGGTATGGACTCAAAATGGGCGATGGTAGCAACTACAGTTAGTCAATCGTCTGAAATTCAGGAAGCATTAAGACAACTGCAACAACTAGAGTCTCAATTAGCTGAAGCAAGAAATCGGGGTCCTGAAGCTAACCCACTCATTACTAAACTCAAAGACAAAATCGCACTACAAAAGCAACTACTACAACAAAAAATTCAAAATCTTGCTGGTTCTCAAGAGATCAAGTTGAGTCAAATCCGGAAATTTGGCAGTATTCAGCAAAACTTGACAGTAGAACTCGTTAAACTAGAAGCTAGTAGTCTAGGTTTAAAACAACAAATTACCTATCTTTTGGGACTAGAAAAAGCCCAACAGAAAAAAGCCAACCTTCTACCCCAAGTCTTACAACAACTACAACAGCTAAAACGTCAACTAGCATTTTCGCAAGCTGATTATGAATCTTTACTCCAGCAAATTAGAAGTGTTGAAGTAATGAAAAACCCCAGCTTGAGTAATGTGCGAGTTGTTTCCTATGCAACAGTGCCGAAAAAGCCCGTTAGACCTAATTATATTGATTATTTAGCATCTGTTGGTTTAGGTTTATTAGCAGCGACTTTAATTATTGCTTTAGCAGAAATTACAGATCCTTCTCTTAAAACTATTGAGGAAGCTAAAAAATTCTTTGGTTACCCTTGGTTAGGTATTATTCCTGATACAGAGCGATTGCAATTGCTCAATCCTGAACAATTAGAACTCGATCCTTCATTACCAAGAGTAATTGTCAGAGATTATCCTGCTGTCTCCGCTAGTGAATCTTATCGGATGCTACAGTCTAACATTAAATTCTTGATTACTTATAAAGAACTTAAAACCATTGTCGTTACCAGTTCTGTATTCCAAGAAGGCAAATCAACAGTAGCTGCTAATTTGGCTTGTGCCATGGCTCAAGCAGGACATAAGGTATTGTTGGTAGATGGTAATTTACATCATCCCATACAGCATCGGATTTGGGAACCTATCGGCGATCGCGAAGTGTCTAGCCTTCGGCGCGATCGCGGTTTAAGCAACATAATTACGGAAAAAGTCGATACCAGACAGGTGATTCAAGAAATTTTCCCTAAACTCCATTTAATCTCATCGGGAATTATCCCTCCCTCTCCTGCTACCTTACTAGACTCCCCCCGAATGAAGGATGTGATGGATGATTGGAGGAAGAGTTATGACTTTGTAATTATTGATACTCCTGCTTTAGATTTAGCTGCCGATGCACCAATTTTAGGTAGGATTGCGGATGGAGTTTTGCTGGTAGTGAAGCCTGATAATCTTAATCGCTCTAAAGCTAGTTTTGCTAAAGAAATTCTCCTTAGATCAGGACAAAATGTCTTGGGAATTGTGTTTAACAAAATCAATACTCAAGTTGAACCAAAAAATTATTTTTATCATGTCTTAGAAGAACGACCAGAAGATCCTTCTCAACCCAGACTAATTGAACAATCTAGGGAAGAATTGTGGCTCGCCATTTCCCGTATGTCGCGAGAGTCTCAAAAACCTAAGGTTGACCTGACACCAGAAGAAATACTCGCTACTCCTGTGGGGGAACTTCAGAAAATTGTCAACTATTTACAGCAAGATTTAGAAGAACTAACACAGCTAGTCAGAGAACAGGAAGAAGAACTGTTTATGCAAAGTCAAATGGTGAAAAAGTTGCAAAAGAAGGTCAATTTATCTAGAGATATTGACCGCTCCTTTTTAGAACAACAGTTAGCCCAAGAACAAGAACATAAGAATATGTTGAATGCAACCCTAATTGGTCAAAGACGCAATCTGGAGAAAAAACAACAAATGTTAAGGCAATATCGTCAAGCGTTAACAGCAAAGCAAACTCAGTAAAAATTGAGTGAATAGCTAAAGACTAATTCCTTTTAACTCAAATATTTTTTCAATAACCTCCGCAACTACCTTATCGGGAGTAGATGCACCAGAAGTTACTCCGACAGTAATAGCACCTTCTGGTAACCAGTTTTCCTGAACCTGGATATTTTGACCCAAGGGTTTATGTTCAATAGCATTGGGAGAAATGATTCTAGCTATACTGTCAATATGATAGGAATCAAAACCTCTTTCAATGGCGATTTCTTGTAAGTGAGTGGTATTGGAAGAATTAAAGCCCCCAATGACAATTATTAAGGATAAATCTTCTTCTACCAAATTCAGCATGGCATCTTGTCTTTCTTGAGTTGCATCACAAATTGTATTAAAGCTCATAAAGTGATTGTTAAACTCAACTGGACCATACTTTTTCAGGAGAGTTTGCTCAAATAATTTACCAATTTGCTCTGTTTCACTTTTGAGCATAGTAGTTTGGTTGGCAATACCGATTCTTTCTAGGTCTTGATCTGGGTCAAAACCTTTAGAATAGGCGTTTTGAAACTTGCTTAAAAATTCTGCTTTATCACCACCATTAAGCATATAGTCACTGACATATTGGGCTTGTGCCATGTTCAGCACAATGAGATATTTGTCAGCAAAAGAGCTAGTGGCAATGGTTTCTTCGTGATTGTATTTACCGTGAATAATGGAGGTATAGTCTCGTTTTTTGTGTTTTTCCACAGAATTCCAAACTTTAGATACCCAAGGACAAGTCGTATCCACAATGGTGCATCCCTTATCATTGAGCAACTGCATTTCCCCGACACTAGCACCAAAAGCAGGTAGTATCACCACATCACCAGTACCAACCACAGAAAAATTTTTATTCCCATCAATAACTTCGATGAAACCCACATTCATGTCTCGCAGACGTTGATTAACGGATGGGTTGTGGATAATTTCATTAGTAATCCAAATTCTTTCTGTAGGGAAATGCTGGCGGGTTTCGTAAGCCATCGCTACGGCTCTTTCTACACCCCAACAAAATCCGAAGGCTTCTGCTAACTTAATTGTGACTTCTCCTTTTTGGAGGACATAGTTATTGTTGCGAATAGTCTGAATGAGATTACTTTGATACTCCCTATCAAGTACTCCTGCAACTTCCCCCTCATGACCAAAGCCTTTACGATGATAGTTTTCTGATTTTTGTAGAGACCTTTTAAAAGCTTTTGTATCCATATTATTTTAACTTTTGTAACTTATATATAAGCTGAAATTAAACTTGTAACCTAGATCTAAAAAGGAAGCTCCCACTTTACTGGCGGGTACGTCACATATAATACCAGTTTTACCAATAGATAAATAAATGAAAAGTTAGTGATTTATTAACCTAATGAGTCCACAAGACTATATTCTTATTTATATGGTAAGAGTGATTTTTACAAAGTTTTTATGATCGACTTGATTTATAAACCCAGTTCCAGTAGTCATACTGTTGTAGATATTAGCAACTTAGAAAAACAGATTATTGCAGCTATAGATATTGGGACGAACTCTATACACATGGTAGTTGTCGAGATCGACCCCACTCTCCCAGCCTTTCATATTATTGCTAAAGAAAAAGATACTGTCAGGTTAGGCGATCGCGAACCTAAAACCGGAAACCTCACTCCAGAAGCTATAGAACGTTCTCTGGCTGCATTGAAACGGTGCAAAGACTTAGCTGATAGTCTTAATGCGCGTCAAATTATTGCTGTAGCAACCAGTGCAACTCGTGAAGCCAAAAACGGACTCACCTTCTTACAACGCATCGAAACCGAATTAGGTATTGAAGTCAATTTAATTTCAGGACAGGAAGAAGCACGACGCATCTATTTAGGGGTTCTTTCGGGGATGGAGTTTGGCGATCACCCTCATATTATTATTGATATTGGGGGGGGTTCAACGGAGTTAATCCTAGCGGATGATAAAGAAGTTCGTTTCCTAAGCAGTACCAAAGTGGGTGCTGTCCGCCTCGCTCAAGAATTTGTCCACAGTGACCCCATTAGTGAAACTGAATTTAATTACCTCAGAGCTTATATTAGGGGGATGTTAGAGCGTTCTAGCGATGAAATTTGGCAAAAATTACAACTTAACGAAAGTCCTCGTCTAGTTGGGACTTCTGGCACAATTGAAACCCTAGCAGTAGTTCATGCAATAGAAAAGCAGGGAATAGCCCCCAACCCGATCAATGGCTATGAAGTGAGTCGCAAAGACTTAGAAGCAATTACCCATAGGTTAGCAAAAATGACCTATGAGGAAAGATTTAATATTCCCGGTATTTCCGACAAAAGAGCCGAAATTATCCTTCCTGGGGCCTTAATTTTGCTAGAAACTATGAAAATGCTCCAGCTTGACTCGATTACTATTTGTGAGCGAGCCTTACGGGAAGGAATTATCGTTGACTGGATGTTAACCCACGGCTTAATCAGCGATCGCCTAAAATATCAAAATGAAGTTAGAAGTCGCAATGTAATTAAAATTGCTCGCAAATATCAAGTCGATCTCGACCACAGTCAAAGAGTTGCTAATTTTGCTCTCAGTATCTTCGATCAAATCCAACATGGTCTTCATGACTGGGGACAAGCAGAAAGAGAATTACTTTGGAGTGCTGCGATTTTACACAACTGTGGTCTATACATTAGTCACTCTGCTCATCACAAGCATTCTTACTATCTAATTCGTAACGCAGAATTTCTAGGTTTTACTGAATTAGATTTAGAATTGATTGCTAATATTGCGCGCTACCACCGCAAAAGTAAGCCCAAGAAAAAACACGAATCTTATCAAAAACTCTCCCATCAAGCACAGCAACTAATGGTACGTCAACTCAGCGCTATTTTACGTCTTGCCGTTGCTTTAGACAGAAGACATCAAGGGGCTATCTCTGAGATAAAATGTTATTGGGATGCTAATAATAGAGAATTAGAACTGCATGTACTACCAAAAGAAATCGGGGATGATTGTGCTTTAGAATTATGGAGCTTAGACTATAAAAAACCAGTGTTTGAAGAAGAATATGATGTTAGGGTAACTGCTAAATTAATCTGAATTTATTAATCTGAATTTGGAATTCCCAGAGACGCGACCGGGCCTACAGGGTTTCGAGGAAAGACAGGGCTTACAAGACGGACGGCTGAAATGGAGGAACGACCCCGCCCCGCGTCGCCGTCAGGACGGGGCGTACAAGCTCCAAAGGGTACACCAGGAGTCAGCCCCTCCGCAAGGGAACGCGTTCCGATTCGGAGGTAACCTCGCCATATCCAATCAGCCTCGAAACATAAGGGGAAACGCACCTGAATTTATTTCAGGTGCTTCCAAGCCCCCCACTCCCTCAAATTCCTCGCCTGTCTTTTGCTATCAGCCAAGAAATCCATTTTTGGGTGATTTAAACAGTAGATGTAAGATTTGAGAATACAAAAGCCAAAATTAATCTACAAGTTTCTATTATTTTATTTTCCTAACTCTATCTTTCTCCTAATACGCTCCAAGGAGATATTTCTGTGGTTACTGGCTGTTGACTTTCATTGGTCAGGCTCAAACCATAAATAATGGGAATTAGTCCTAGAACTAAAGATGTGGATATGGCAAACAAAATCGTAATTATTTGATAATCATGATACTCAGCATCACTTACAACATGAGTGGGTTTATGAGTCTTCATTGTTCTAACCCCGATATTTTATACATTCTATAGCTTCTAATGTATCAGCAATTTCTGTGTATTTTGATACTGAAAACATAATCTGTAACATAAGTTACTTTTTTTTAAAATTTACAATTATTTAAAAAAAAATTAATCTCTAAAGCTTTGATAGCGATAGAAGTTAAATAAATCAAACAAAATCCCTACTATACAAGTAGTTATGCTTAAAGTAATTACTCCCATAAAAGGCTTGCCGTTACCAAAAACAGCTAAAAAATCCAAAATCATCACAGCAGATGGATTGCCAAGTATCTCACTCCAATAGGGAAGCCAACTTACGATAAGACAACAGCCCAGTAATATACCAGCCAAAATCATAGGAAAGACAAAGCTGATAGTTGCACTTAGCAACAGAGAAAGCAGTAAGTTAGAAGTTACTCTCATATCATTTACCAGTTATTGCTAATTCTGGGTTTAAGTACCCTCTTCAATCTTTGAGATGAAGATTTCCCAATTAAAAGTAGTTGAATCCTATTTTTAATGGCACTGGTCACTGTTTTTAGTTGGGATTCATCCAAAGATACTTAATACAGTAGAGGCAAATTTTTTTATTTGGACTTAAATTTCAAAAATCTTAAATTTTTATTAAAAATCTTGGTTAAACTAAGAGACTATTAACTTGCAAAAACTGTTTTACTGTTTGTAAATAACCAGATGGGTCTTCTAGCATCGGAAAGTGGCCAGTATTAGGAATTTCTGCATAGCTGAGTTTTTCATTAAGTTTTGCAGCTTCTTTGCCCATAATTGGGGGAATAATGCGGTCTTTCTCCCCAGAAATCAGTAGTGTTGGTACTGAAATATTGGCGAACTCTTTGGGCATTTTTTCTACAGCTTGTTTACTTACCGAGGTATAGATAGTACCTAAAGCAGCTTCGTAATCAGCTAACAAAAAATCTTCGAGAAAGGCACGGCGATCGCCACAAGCAATGGGGCGATGTAAAAATCTAGCCATAAACATTCTATCTGCCAAAGGAATCTTTAAAAACCAACTGTAGCGAAACTTAACTACATAGCCCCCAAACTTATGAAAGGCATCAAAAGCTTTTTGATCGTACTCGAAAATACCATTACAAGTAAGGATTGCTTGCCGAACATAGTGAGAGTAGCGATTAACAAATAATGCTCCTACGGATGCACCCATCGAATGAGCATGAAGAAATATTTTGTCAATGTTGAGTTTATTTAACAAAATTGCCAAGTCTTCAGCATACTCTTCTAATTCATAACTTAAGTTAGGAGTGTTTTTAGGTAAATTAGAACGTCCAAAACCTCTCATATCGTAGAGTAAGCAATCAAAGTTTGGCGTTAATGCCTCTGCTGTACTCCGCCAGTATCTTGCTGAACCACTCCAACCATGAATAAACACCATCACGGGTTTTGATAAGTTGTCTGGTGAAGACTGGGAAACCCACTCATAATAATGATTCACACCGCGAATATTGATTAGAGGCATTATTTATTACCAGATCATTACAGGGTATTGGTCTTTAAGTCTAGTAGAGATTAATCAGAACCAGAGTTAATTTAATCTCTATTTAAGTAACTTTTGTTAACAAGGAGAACATTCCTTAATGATGGAGAAAACTTATCTTGAGAAATATAATCAAACTTTATTAAGATAAGCTTCAGATAGGAAATACAAGGACAAAAAAGCAATATTAATATACTTATAGCGCCAAATTTAATAATCTCATAACCTAGTTTACTTTTTATAACTATTGTGCGACCCTACCGAACCCAAAAAATAAGTTTAAAAAACGATTATCCTTGCCCTTGTCGGCGACGAGGCCGCCTAAAACCGATTATTCTCACCGAAGCTTTAGGTTGCGATCGCTGCCAACAAATCTTTGTGGTAAAAGAAAACGGTCAGGTTATCGAACAACTTTCATCCATATATCAAAAACAGACTTGGAGATGGACTGGTCATCGTTGGGCAAATGTTTATCCTGGGTTAAGTGGTAAATCTTTATCCGCCTTGTTTGTCGTAATTGTACTATTACCTCTAATCACCGCTATTGTTTTACCGATAGTGTTGTACAGGCTTTCTTCTGACAATATTATTTTTTGGGGAATAGCTTGTTCCTTGTTAATTGCCACTTTGGTAATTGTACTTTGGTTAGCCTACCGCCATTGACGGTGAGGGATGCTCTTGGTCAACACTGTGGTTGGATATGCGTATCTCGCCGAAAGCATCCCCCACAGTCAAAGAGCATATCCAATCGCCGTCTTGACTATTACAATAAGGGAATGGATAGTTCATCAAACTTAACACTTACAATTGCCAAGCATAGTTATCAAGCGTCTCGGCAACTAGCTACGGCTTCGGGAGCATCCCGTAGACAGGGGGTGACAGCACTAGCTAAAAATATGGAGGCTCGTTTTGACGAAATTCTAGAAGCTAACACCCTTGACTTGGAAATGAGTCGGGAAATGGCAGTATCAGAACTGATGCTTGACTGGCTCAAACTAACCCCAGAAAGATTGGAAATGACTGTGGCCATCTTGAAGCAGCTAGCTAAGTCTGTGGATTTAACTCGCAGGTTGATTAATGCACCTTATCAGCTAGAACCTCGTCAATCTTACAGTCAATTGATGCCTCTGGGGACAATTGCTCTGGTTTATGAGGCTTTTCCTGAACTAGGGTTAATTGCTGCGGGAATGTGTCTCAAAACAGGTAATAGTTTAATTTTGAGGGGTTGCAGTACTGGGAGTAATTCTAATCTGGTTTTGAGTCAGATCATTCACGACGCTTTAGCAGAAACTGATCTTCCTCCTCAATGTGTTGAAGTGATTTTCCCTGAAACAGGAAGTTCCCTCGAAGAGTTAATAGTTCAAGACCGATATATTAACTTAATTATTCCCTATGGTCGTCCCAGTTTAGTAAAAAAAGTTGCAGAAAAAGCTACTGCACCAGTTTTACCCACAGCGATTGGTAATTGTTATCTATATTGGTCCGCTAGTGGAGATTTAGACTTGACCCGTCACGCTATTATAGATAGTCATCATGGACAACCAGATGCGGTAAATGCGATCGAAAAAGTCTTAATTCATAGCAGCAAAAAACCATCTTCTCTAATTACTTTATTTACCAGTCTTCAGGAACAAGGTTTTCAATTAAGGGGTGAAAGCCAATTATGCCAAGAATTCTCTGAATATCTCCAACCAATGCCAGCTTCGGAATGGGGAAAACCCTATATTGATAAGATTGTCTCTTTCCGTTATATTGACAGTCTGACGGATGCGATCGCCTGGATGAATCGTTACAGTAGTGGTCACGCAGATTGTATAATTACAGAATCTTATCAAGAAAGCCGTCATTTCATTCAAAATATTAATAGCGCGGTAGTATATGTCAATACTTCACCTCGTTTTTCTCGCAACCCCGGTTGTGGAGAAGCGGTATTTTTAGGAATGTGCAATCAAAAAGGCTATGGTCAAGGTTTAATTGGCTTAGAAACTTTTACTACTCTCAAACAAGTTGTTCAAGGTTGATTAACAGTTAATTAACAGATGAAACCTCTTCCCAAACCTATTCCCCCCCAACCAGGTCAAGAATCTGTTTGGGACTATCCCCGTCCTCCTCGCTTAGAGCGATCGCCCAAAAATCTTAAGATTGTTTTCAATGGAGTTACGATTGCCGATACTAGTCATAGTTATCGGGTACTAGAAACCAGTCATCCCCCTGTCTATTATCTTCCGCCTCAAGATATTAAAACTGAGTATCTATCTCGAACAAATAAACCACCTTCTTTTTGTGAATGGAAGGGATTAGCTCATTACTACACTATCGTGGTGGGAGATAAACAGGCAGTAAATGCTGCTTGGAGTTATGATAACCCTACGGCAAACTTTGCAACTATTCAAAACTATATTGCTTTTTATGCTAGTCCAATGGATAGTTGCTATGTGGATGGAGAGAAAGTACAGCCTCAACCAGGAGGATTTTATGGCGGTTGGATTACTAAAGATATAGTAGGGCCATTTAAGGGTGAACCTGGTAGTTGGGGATGGTAAAGTCAGCGTTACTCTGCCGTAAAACGACAGAGCCTGCGGGGCGCGAATGGAGCTTTAATCTTTTTAATCTATGGATGTGAGCCTTAAGTTAGGGGTAATAGAAGCTCCATTGCGCGG
>JASJEK010000214.1 GCA_030064915.1 Xenococcaceae cyanobacterium MO_234.B1 | reverse complement strand
TTTCCCATGGGGGTATGAGAGGAAGTCAATGGCAGAATGATGAAATTTTGATTGGGTCGATTGCCTCTGCTGTTAAGCAAAAGTTCTTCCTTCACAAATTCCTCAAAGTTTTTTCATAATCTCAAGATGACGAGTTTAAGCTCACTATTTCTCACTTGAATGCTTGTCCTTAAAACTTAGAAAATCGAAGCCTGCTTCGACTTGGTCAACATAAACTTAATAACATCATCTGCCACACTTCACAGACAAGTTTTCGAGCAACTTACCTTAATAGGAAATAGAGGATTAAATTTTGACTCGTTAGAGAAATTAGTCAGAGAAAAACTTAATCAAGGAATGATCGAGCTATGAAAAAGATCCAACTTAGCCAAACAGGAGTTGAAGTAAGTTGTTTGTGCCTTGGTACTCTTCGCTTCGGTACGAGAAATAATTATGATCAATCTGCTCAACTTATGGATATGTATGTGGAAGCAGGAGGTTGTTTTATTGACACAGCCAATTGCTACGATCAATGGTGTTCTCAAGGTAAGGGAGGGGAAAGCGAAGTAACTATTGGGCGTTGGCTGCGGGAGCGAGGGTTACGAGAGCAACTTTTCATCGCAACTAAGGTCGGTTTTGGCTATAGAGACGTTCCAGATGGTTTGGCAGCTTCAACAATTATTTCCGAATGTGAAAATAGTCTCAGACGACTGGGGACAGATTATATTGATTTGTTATATGCCCATAAGGATGATCTGAATACACCCTTAGAAGAAACTCTCTCCGCTTTCAATAAGTTAGTCAAAGATGGCAAAATCCGCTTTTTCGGAGCTAGTAATTATTTAGCATGGCGTTTGGCTGATGCCGATGGGATTGCATCTCAAAAAGGATGGGCAAGCTTCACTTGTGTAGAACAGCGTTGCACTTATCTAAGACCGAATCCAGGAGCCGATTTAAGCCCACAACAGATCATCGATCAAAATTTGATGACCTATTGCGATGCTCGTGGTAAAACCATGTTACCTTACACTCCGCTGTTGCGTGGTGCTTATGTTCGTAGCGATCGCCCTATCCCTTCGCCTTACCGTGGTCCTGATACAGATGTCCGACTAGGGGTATTGCACGAAGTTGCACAGGAACTTGGAGCGACTGCTAATCAAGTCGTTCTGGCTTGGATGATGCATCGTCAACCCCCATTACTTCCAGTTTTCTCAGCACGAAATCCCGAACAAATGAAGGAAAATTTAGGGGCACTAGACATAGCCTTGTCAGCCGAACAGATGGAAAGGCTAAATCAGGCTGGACATTGTCTTAATGATGAACCAGTCTGAAATACTCTTCTAAAATACTCTATAGTTAATAATCTATAGTTGGGATTTTAGCTATATTTTATTGTGACTCTGAGTGACTTCAATATAGATATGTTCTAACTCAACAGATTTGCGAGTGATCGAATCTAAAGAAATGCCATCAAAACAAGCGATAATTTCCTTCAATTCTAGATGTTTTGGCAGCCAAAAAGTCAGGTCACTGCCGTAACGTCTGTGAGTGAATCCTAACTGATTGGCGCGAGCGATCGCTTCTTCTTCCTTTTCTGTCTCAATAACGACAATTTCTTGAGCGGGAATGAGTTTTCTTAACTCTTCTAAACTCCCTTCGGAAATAATTTTTCCTTCTTTTAGAATACCAATGCGCTGACAAAGACGCTCGGCTTCATCTAACAAGTGGGTTGTTAGTAAAATAGTCATGCCTTGCTTTTTTAAATTCTGTATTAATTCCCAAATTTCATACCTTGTTTCTATATCTAAACCTGTGGTTGGTTCGTCCAAAATCAATAATTTTGGCTGATGCACTAAAGCAACGGCAATATTGACCCTTCTTTTCATACCACCGCTGAGATTTTCTACGGGAGTTTTTGCCCTATCCAATAGGTTTACGGCTGCTAAAGTTGCTTCTATTTTTTGACGACGTTCTTTTGATGTTAAACCGTAAATCTTAGCGTAGAAATTGAGATTTTCTTGACAGGATAAATTTTTATATAATAAATTTTCTTGCGGTGCTACACCGAGCCAGGATTTTGTTGCTTCCGAAATCGGTAGCTCGTTAATTTCGATACTGCCACTATCTGCTTGGAGCAAATTACAGATAATATTTATGGTCGTAGTTTTTCCAGCACCATTTGGACCGAGCAATCCATAAATTTCTCCTGCTTGGATATGTAAGTTTAAATCTTGCAGAATTTTTCTTTTGCCATAGGATTTAGTTAAATTTTTAATTTTTAGCATTGCTGACAATCTTTTTCAAATGATTGAATCTTTTTACTTAATTAAAGTCTTCTTTCAACTATTAACATACTGCGATACGAAAGCCATCCCAGTACGACCATTACTAGAGAAAACAACAGCAAAAACCAAAAATGAGAGGCAAACTCTGAGAATTCTAGGTCTTTAGCCCAGACAGATCCTAAGGCTTCATTCATGTGATAAATAGGATTAAATCGTGCAATTTTAAGTAGAGCGTCTGAAAATAAAGATGTTGGTAAAAAAGCTCCTCCTAAAATTAACAAAGGAACTCCAAAAGTTGCCACTAAAGCATTAACATCTTCTGTCCGTCGGGCTAACTGGGTACCTAGAATAAAGCCCACACCAACATAAGCCGCAATACTTAATAAGATAATTAACCCTCCTAATAAAATAGAACCTTCAAATGTTGCCCCTAAAAAAGTAGCAACTGTATAGACTAAAAGAGCTTGACCGATACCAATAAAACTATGAGCAACAAAGATTCCCAAAAAATAAGAAGTTCCGCTCAAAGGCGAGATAAATAAACGTTTGAGGGTTTGCTGTTCTCTTTCTGAAACAACAGTTGCTACACTACCACCCAAACAACTAAAAAATAAAGCAGCACCAACCAAAGTTGAAGGCGCGGCAAATTTCATCGCTAAAGCTGTAGATACCCTAGCTCTCTCTGCGTAAATAGAGCCATTAAGTAGCAACACCATCACCGGAAAAACGCACCAAAAAATTAGACTACGTCTGCGTCGCCACAATTCGGTCAAGATTCTTTGTGTTACAGCAATGGTTTCGCGCCAGTATTTCATCTTTGGTTAGTGATGATAGTGAATAAAAACATAGTCAAATATAACATTGACCGATTTTAGCTTTATTAAGAGTAATCCCATTGGTGACAAGATGCTCAAATTCTAGAATTTTTTAAGCGAGGTCTTCCCTAGTTATTCTCGATTGCATTCTAACTTTTGAATTAAAGTATGTTGTTTTGCGAAATTAGAGAAGGAAGCTTATGACACTTCAACTTGGCAATACAATCCCAAACTTCACTCAGCAATCTTCTCAGGGTCAAATCAATTTCTACGAGTGGGCAGGAGATAGCTGGGTTGTTTTATTCTCTCACCCAGCAGACTATACTCCCGTTTGCACCACTGAACTAGGCAGTGTAGCCAAACTTAAGCCCGAATTTGAAAAGCGTGGTGTAAAGGTCATTGCCCTGAGTGTAGATGATGTGGAGTCTCATAACGGCTGGATTAATGACATTAACGATACCCAAAACACCACAGTAAATTACCCCATAATTGCGGATGTAGATAAATCGGTTTCTAACCTTTATGGCATGATTCATCCTGATGCCAATGAGAAAGTTACGGTGCGAACAGTCTTTGTCATCGATCCACAGAAAAAGTTGCGTTTAACTATCACCTATCCTCCTAGCACAGGTCGCAACTTCAAGGAAATTCTGCGGGTTATTGACTCACTGCAATTGACAGATAACTATAGCGTCGCTACTCCAGTAGATTGGGTCGATGGAGAAGATGTGGTAGTGGCTCCCTCTATTACTACTGAAGATGCCAAACAAAAGTTTCCCAAAGGTGTCACGGAAATTAAGTCTTATTTACGTATGACTCCTCAACCAAATAGGTAAGGTAAGATTGCTTCGGACTAGGAAAGTTGTTACCAAGCCTGATGTAGATCAAGGCATGGGAGTAGTATCTAAAATTCGAGGTTTCAGTAATGAATAAATTAATTGGTGTTCTGGGAATAAGTATCTTGTGCTGTTCCAGTCCTGCCTACGGAGCAGTGTTGCAAAGAAGTGATGTTTTTAGCTTTGACAACAGTTTACCTGTAGAGAATGCAACCGCAACCCTAGAGAGAAGGGAAGACAGTGTTGAGTTTAGTTTGAACACCACACTAGATTCAGGGGCTTATACAGTTTGGTGGGTTATCTTTAATAATCCTGAATCCTGTGTAGGTGGTTGCGGTGTTGACGACCTGGGCATTTTAGAAGTTAATGCCTCTGCTTTTTGGGCTACAGGCGCAGTTGTAGAAAATGATAACTTGGGCAGTTTTAATGCTCAACTTGGAGAAAATCAGCTTCCTACAGGTGAAGACCAAGTACTTTTCGGTGAGGGATTAACTGATAGTTTTGAGGCTGAAATTCATCTTATTGCTCGTACTCATGGAGAGGTAATACCTGGGGTGGTGCAGCAACAAATCACGACCTTTAACGGGGGGTGTCCTCCCAATACATGTGAAGATGTTCAATTTGCCGTTTTTCCGGCTGTATCTGTTCCAGAATCTTCTTCAAAACTAGGTTTACTTGCTCTTGGTGGTTTAGGAATTGCTTCAGTTCTTAAGCGGAAGCTAAATAAGTAGCACAGTTGTAATATAAAAATATATTCTTACCTTACATTGGAGGACCCTATGGTAGTACACCAAATTTCATTAAATTTACCAAAGCTTCTGCTGGTAAAGGTTTAAAGAAAAAGTATCCTTGAGCAAATTCACATCCTATATTTTCGAGTATCTGAACCTGTTCGGCTGTTTCTACTCCCTCAGCAATGACCTCTATTTTCAAGTTGTGCGCTAAGGTGACAATAGCATTAACGATCTCGACATTCTCGCCATGAGGACCAATTCTCTTGATAAAAGAGCGATCGATCTTTAAAGTATCAACGGGAAAGCGTTGCAGATAACTCAAGGAGGAATAGCCGGTACCAAAGTCATCAATGCTCAATTTAATTCGGCGTTTTTTGAATTGTTCCAGCATCCTGCTGGTTGAAGCCACATTGTCCATAATGACACTTTCAGTAATTTCTAGTTTTAAATGCTGACTATCTATTTGAGTCTCAGCTAAGACTTGGTCGATTTGCTCCATGAGATTGTCTTGAGCAAACTGTTTGACTGAGAAGTTGACACTCATAATCAAAGACGATTGAGCCAAATGTTGATTCTGCCAGGTGCGGAGTTGGCGACAAGCTTCCTGGAAAACCCACAAACCAAGAGGAATAATTAACCCTGTCTCCTCAGCTACTGGAATAAACTCCACTGGAGAAATAAGACCTCGTTCTGGATGTTGCCAGCGCACTAGAGCCTCTAAGCCACTGATTTTCCCAGTGTGGATATTCACTTGCGGCTGGTAGTAGAGCACAAACTCCTGCCGCTTGAGAGCTTGGTGCAACATATTTTCCAACTGGAGTAATGGGGCAGTGTTCATCGTCGGGCGGTAGAATTGATAATTACGCCTGCCGTAGTTCTTAGCGCGGTATAAAGCCGCATCAGCATTTCTTAAGAGAGTTTCGGCATCTTCTCCATCCTGGGGATAAAGAGCAATGCCAATGCTAGTGTTGATATGAAGTTCTTTTGCCTCTAGCTTAAAGGGATGTTCCAGGCTAGCGATAATTCTTTGGCTAATATTACTAGCATCCTCTCGGTTAATAATGTAAGGTAAAAGTAGGGTAAACTCGTCGCCTCCCCAGCGAGCCAAGGTATCTCCCTTGCGCAAACAGGAATTTAACCGTTGTGCAAAGTTTTGCAACAAGCGATCGCCAAAAGTATGACCGAGAGTATCGTTGATGGTCTTGAAACGGTCTAAATCGAGAAACAGGACTGCCATCAGGTATTGATACCTTTTAGCATTGGCAAGGGCTGTGTTGAGTTGCTCATTAAACAGGGGGCGATTGGGCAGACCAGTGAGGGAGTCATAAAAAGCTTGATGTTCGAGACTTTGATAGAGGCGAGCATTTTCAATGGAAATAGAAACCTGAGAGAGCAATATTTTCAGTAGCTCCAACCTCTCGTGGATAAAAACTCCCTCAGCGAGGCGGTTTTCCAAATAGAAAATTCCCAACAGTTTACCTTGATGGATGACTGGCAAAGCTAAGATGGACTTGGGTTGGTGCTTGACAATGTAGGCATCCCTGGTAAATAGTCCTTCTTTAGTTACCTGGTTTAAAACTACTAGTTTCTTGGTTCGGTAAACGTAGTTAATCGCTGATAAAGGCAAATCTGGGTACTGCTCAACTGTTAGGAAGGGAAGCTCCACCTTCACTTGGGAAGATAGGACAATTCCTTTGGCTGCTAGAAGTAAGGTTTCTTCTTGTTGCAATAACAGCAGACCTTTGTCGGCTCCAGCATTCTCCATGATAATATGCATCAATTTAGAGAGCAACTTGTCGAGGACAATTTCCGAAGAAATTGCCTGAGATGCTTTGATTAAGGTGGATAAATCCAGTTCTAGCTTACTTGTACCAGTCGATCTGATGGTGGGATTGCTCTCTAGGGATTTGGTTGCTGGAGTAGTAATGTGGGCAAGGAATTGGGGGTATCTGGATTCTAAATCTGCTACTTTTGCTAAAGCTCCCCAGGAGATGTAGCCATAGTAGGCATCGACTAAATAAGTCCGAGCAATCTTCTCTCGACCAGAAGCAAGATAAAATTCTGCCGCCAGTTCATTGGCAAGGGCTTCTTCTTGAAGGTATCCTGAGTCTTTGGCTCCAGCAATGGCGCGATCGTAAAGCTCCATTGCTGACCAATTTTGCTCCAAAACTCTTGCCTTCTCTGCTTCCACTAACTCGTACTTATGCTGGAAATTATCAGGGACGTGGTGTGCCCAATCCTGCATTTTTTCCTGATTGGCTACTACTTGGCAGAGGTATGCTTCTGGATCTTTTGACTCTTGATAGTTAGCGAGGAGAGCGAGGGAATAGTAGAAATTATGTTCAGCAACTACCAGCAATCCCGGTACGGATTGTACATATTTTTCCCCTTCTCGGAAAGAGTCGATCGCTTTTGCTGGTTGTTTAAACCAATAGGCTAGTAGGGATTTAGCTAGATAGTAGGAGAAGAGAGAAGTACAATTATTTGTCTCTTTGAGTTTGGGCAGTATTGCTGTTTCATCAAAAGCTTCTCCAATTAATTGCAACTTATCTACCCCTAAACCCAGTAAATTCAGAGTTAGTTGTCTGCCAATCTGACCGTAACAGACATGATATTCTAAGTTGATTTTGGCAAGATAATGGAGATACTGCTTTTGCTGTTGGGCAACAGATTCGAGATGCTCTCCCAGAAAAAATAGGTGCGTGCAGTAGTTAAGAGCAGCATAACCGGAATAGACTAGCTCTCCTGTTTCCATGCCACTTTGGAAAGCTAAGAGTAAAGGTGCTATTGTTTCCCTGACATGCTCTTTCCAGAGTCTGATATGACCGTTAAATATATCTAAAACTCTTGATTTGAATTCTCTCACGTCGAATTGCTCTAGTATCCTGAGAGCTAACTGCCCAAATCGATATCCAGAATCGATTTCTCCCCACACGCCACAGAGGAACAAGGAATAAGCAACATAGGTGATAGCAGCCAGTGGAGAGTTACCATATTGGCTACAGATACTAACGTTGGTAAATACTATCCAGCTATATAACTC
The DNA here is from genome assembly GCA_030064915.1 of Xenococcaceae cyanobacterium MO_234.B1. Lineage (GTDB taxonomy): Bacteria > Cyanobacteriota > Cyanobacteriia > Cyanobacteriales > Xenococcaceae > JASJCP01. The sequence continues at coordinate 6,926 of JASJEK010000214.1, read as the reverse complement.
TGGATTAACAATATAAGCTGCATCGCCGACAACATTTAAGATGCGCAGAGCTGCCAGTTGATGAGGAGCAGTTATCGGCGGCAACTGAGCTAAATTCTCAATTATTAGTTCTGGTGGCGGCTCTGGCTCAAGGTTAACCCCGAGCATTTCCAAAACTGGCAGTGCTGTATCGATCCCTTCCTGCATCTGGCTTTGAGCGATACAAGACTGGATTTGTATCTCATCAATTCTGACCTTCTCTAACACTGTTTTGGCTTGACGCAGGGCGACTGACGCCAAAACCTGGGATTGCTGAAAATTGCTATTAAGATATTCAGCTTCCACCGCTTCGATGTACAGAGCCAGTGTTAAGTCATAATTGTCAGTCCAGCTATCGGCTGCTAGGAGTTCCAGACCAACATTTAGATACTTAAGTGCAGCTTCATAAGCCGCCACTGTCTTGGCTCTCTGCGCTGCGATCAGATTGAATTGGGCTAACTCATCTTTTTCCGATTGAGCTACGAGCGAGTCCTTGCCAAAATTCAGTTGGTTGACCAGAGCAAAAATATTTTCTCTGCGTTTCTCTGGAGTAGTATTTTGCAGCAGCAATTTACCAATGGTAAGGTGAGTATTTTTTCGCTCCGATTCTGGGAGCAGAGAATAGGCTGCTTGCTGGACTCGATCGTGTAAAAATTTATAGTTAACTTGGATATCCCCCAGACCTTGCTGTTCCTCCTCACCAAAGAGCAGGGGGATTTTGTAGCTATCGCTCAAGGGTAAAATTATCCCAGCTTGCAGTGCTGACCATAACTGAGCTGCCGTAAGGGTGGTTGATTCCTGATTGGCGATCGCGAGTACTTTTAAGTTAAATTGGTTACCCAGACAAGCTGCCAATTTTAATACTTGCTGGGTAGTTTCTGGCAACTTGCGAATATTACTGGCAACGAGTTCCACCACGTTGCGATCGCCAATGCCAACGGCTTGAATTGACTCTAGATCCCACTGCCAACTGCCACTATCTGGGTCATAAATGAGCAAGTTTTCCGAGTAGAGAGTCTTGAGCAACTGGGTGAGAAAGAAGGGATTACCACCTGTTTTATGGAAGACCAACTCTGCTAGCAGCTCAGTTGCCACTGTTCCCGCCGTTTCCTCACCGAGAGTTTCTGCCACTAACTGGCTAACGTGCTCCTGCAAGAGAGGTTTCAGGACAATCCTGTTGACCACAGCTTGCTGAGAAAGCTGAATTTTTTCTATGGTCTGAATTAAGGGACTGCTAGGAATGACTTCGTTATCTCGATAGGCTCCAACCAGCAACAGATATTGGCTATCTGAGTCACCAATCAGTAGCTCAATTAGTTGCAGAGAGGCTAAATCTACCCACTGCAAATCATCTAAAAAAATTACTAACGGGTGTTCGGGTTGGCAAAAGACCTGAATGAATTGTTGAAACAGCCGATTAAATCGGTTTTGGGATTCAGATGGATTCAGTAGGGGAACCTCTGGCTGTTCACCGATAATCAGTTCCACTTCGGGAATGACATCAATGAGGAGCTTGCCATTAGCTCCGAGAGCCTCTAATAGCTTCTCTTTCCAAATGGCTATCTGCTGAGAACTCTCCGTCAGCAGTTGTCGAATCAATGAACCAAAAGCTTGAATCAGAGCATAGTAAGGAATATTGCGTTTAAACTGGTCAAACTTGCCAGCAGTAAAATACCCTCCTCCTTCGACAATTGGGTTGTGAAGTTCATTGACTACTGAAGTCTTGCCAATCCCTGAGTAACCAGAAATCAACATCATCTCAGTTGCCCCAGAACTGACTCTGGCAAAGGCATTTATGAGGTTTGCTACTTCTACTTCCCGACCGTAGAGTTTTTCGGGAATCAGCAGTTCCCGACCGCGATCGCGCTTGGCGAGAGGGAAGTTGATAATCTTACCTCTCCCTTGCAGTCCCTCTCTTATGGTTTCCAGGTCAAATTTGAGTCCAGTAGCACTTTGGTATCTGTCTTCGGCATTTTTGGCTAACAGTTTCATCACTAGGGAAGAAACTATTTCCGGGATCTCATGGTTGAGCTGATGGGGTGGTACTGGTATTTTAGCTAAATGAGAGTGAACTAATTCCATCGGCTCGGTGGCTGTAAAGGGGAGTTGACCAGTCAGCATTTCATAAAAAGTCGCACCCAGGGAATAGAAATCGCTACGGTAATCAATCCTACGGTTCATCCGACCAGTTTGCTCTGGTGAAATATAGGCAAGAGTGCCTTCGAGCAAGTCAGGATTTCTAATAGTAAGGTTTTCCCAAGATAGACGGGAGGCAATACTGAAGTCAGTGATTTTGACTTGTCCTGTTTCGGGATTAATGAGAATATTTGACGGATTAATATTCTTATGAATAATCGGTACTTGATGCAGTTGACCCAGGATTTCTGCCAGAGCAATGCCGATGTGCAAAAATTCTAAGCACGAGATTTGTCGAGAGGTGAGTAATTCCCTCAGAGATTGACCACCAAAGTCTTCTAAAATTAGGGCTAGTCTCTTACCGTATTTTTTGAGACTGTAAGCTTTAATAACCCCTTCTAAATCTAAATTGTGGGAGATTACATATTCTTGTCGTAGATTAGTAATCTCTTCGAGGGTAGGATACTCAGAGCTGAGAACTTTAATAATAACTGAATGGAGTTTTTCCTCATCATGACCTCGATAGATAATTTTTCCAACACCAGAGGCGATCTTTTCTTTGATTTTGTATCCTGACAAAAATGACATTGCCTCATTCATTTGCTCTTTGCGAATTTTTCCCCTAGATTTTCCGATTATTAAGTATAATTGCTGATACATTCTAATTGTAAATATGTAAATATTCAATATCAGACTTACCTAATAATCAATATAATCACTGAGTAATTTTAAAACATAGTTTTACCTTCATCATTAACTTTTTTAAGTAATTTAAATTGATTTAAAAAAAATTTTAGAATCTATCCCAGGAAATACGGGTAATTACGGATGTTGTCAGCAACAGATATACTGTTTAATTATAGGTTAGGTACAGACTTAATTTAGGGTACCGAAATTTCTTATTTACTACGAATATTTACCACGAACTGAACCTATGAGCTTTACAGAACGTCAAAAAATCTGGGAAACCACCGTGTCCAGATTAATCGCCAAAGCATGGTTAGATCAAGATTTCTATCAACGCTTTATCTCAAATCCGGCAGAAATACTCCGGGAAGCAGGTCTAATTCTCGAAGATGTCGCCAAAGTTATCGTGAATCATGATTCTCTTGCTGCTCCTATCCTCACTGGATCTGATGGCGGAACTATGACTTACCAGATTAATTTACCTCCCAAGCCTGCCGGTATCAACGACGAACAGATTAGTACTTGGGCAGCAGGGATGATAAAGGAAAATAACAATGGTTCGTGTGGCTGTAGTTGCTAATATCCCTTTTTTTTCATCCCTACTTGACCGACGAATGCCTAAACTGCTCAGACTTAGACCAGGGCAAAGGAAACAAGGGAAATAAAGAAAAGAAGGAAGAGAAAAACAAGAAGGAAGAGAAAAGCCAACTTTTTCCGGGGTTTGCTCTTTCTTCCCTCTTTGTTGATTAGCTAATTCGTCTTTCTATTGTAGCACAATAATATGCCAAGTAATTGCTCCTGCAAACATCATATTTGTTGGTATATTTGTTGGTAAAGCAAAGGAAATAATAGTTATATTATTCGGTATTTACTCACTTCTCAATTCAGAATTAAAGGAGTGACCTAAAATGATGCTTGCTGAATAAATATATTCCTTTGCTAACTTTTTTCTTTGCTGCTATTACTGAGCTGAATGTGACCCAGAAATTTGTTTTTTGCTGTTAACTTGATTGAAACTGGATGTGGTCTCCAAATGCTCAAGAAACCTAAGTTTAAAAGTTGTTTTCATATCGAAGTTGTTGAATCTGTAGGTGTATTTTTGCTATCTGAGTCAGATTATTTTCTGCTCAAGGGTCACCTTTATGAACTATTAGCTCCCTTAATAGATGGGCATCATTCTGTAGATGAGATAGTTGACCTACTGGGAGAGAAAGCATCTACTGCTGAGATTTATTATGCTCTGATGTTGATGGAACAGAAAGACTACCTAGTTGAAGCTGATGATTCCCTACCATTGGGCATCGCTGCTTTCTGGGATACCTTGAACATCGAGGGGGTAGATGCTAGTAGTCGGTTGCAAACAACAAAAGTTACCGTAACTGCCTGCGGTGATGTGCCGACCCAACCATTAATCTCCGCTCTGACATCACTCAACATTCAAGTCACCGATGATGCAGATGTAGGAGTAGTGGTGACCGATGACTACCTCCGAGTTGATTTGGACGAATTAAACCGCAAAGCGATCGAGTCCCAACGTCCTTGGATACTCGTCAAACCTGTAGGCACGATAATTTGGATTGGTCCAATCTTTGAGCCTGGTAAAACTGGATGTTGGCAGTGTCTAGCACAACGACTGCGAGCTAATCGTCCTGTAGAAACTTTTATTCAGAACCACAAAAATATTTCAACACCCTGTCCCTACCCTTTCTCAGTCCTGCCTTCGACCCTGCAAATTGGTCTGAATCTAGCGGCCACTGAAATTGCTAAATGGATCGTCCAGGGTAGGAATAAATCTCTCGAAGATAACCTAGTCACCTTCGATCTCCTATCTCTGCAAACTCAAAATCACAGGTTAGTCAAACGTCCTCAGTGTCCAGTCTGTGGAGAACGAGAATATCAAGGTCATCGCCTACCTGCACCCGTTATCCTCACTAGCCAGAAGAAAGCTTTTACCTCAGATGGGGGACACCGTTGCGTTTCACCCCAAAAAACCCTACAGCAATACGAACATCACATTAGTCACCTTACTGGAGCTGTCAGGGGATTGAGTCAAATTACTACTTTACAGAGCGATCTAACTCCTACCTATGTAGCCGGGCATAACTTTGCCACTATCTTCGATAGCCTCTACTTCCTGCGGGAAAATCTGCGAGGTAGGAGTGGCGGTAAAGGTAAAACCACCGACCAGGCTAAGGCTAGTGCTCTGTGCGAAGCGATCGAAAGATATTCCGGGGTATTTCAGGGAGACGAAATCCGGCAGCTAGGTAGGTATTTGGAGATGGAGGATGTGGCTATTCATCCCAATGCTTGCATGAACTTTAGCAAGCATCAATACCAAACCCGCCGACAATGGAATGCTAGCTGTCCCAGCTTTTTTCAAAAGGTACCAGAACCCTTTGCTCCAGAACAGGAAATTGACTGGACTCCGGTTTGGTCTTTGACCCACCAGAAATTTAAGTATCTGCCTACAGCCTACTGCTACTATGGCTATCGCAAATTACCCCAACCTTACTGTTGGGCTGACTCTAATGGTACGGCTGCTGGCAATACCAGAGAAGAGGCAATCCTGCAAGGATTTATGGAACTAGTAGAGCGGGATAGCGTAGCTATCTGGTGGTATAATCGCATCCAGCGACCAGCAGTAAATTTGGCAAGCTTTGATGAGCCGTATTTTCAAGCCCTAAAGGATTATTATAAAACCATCGATCGCCAACTCTGGGTGCTCGATCTCACTAGCGATCTCAATATTCCCACTTTTGCAGCTATCTCCAGGAGAATAGACCGAGCCGAGGAAGATATTATCTATGGCTTCGGTGCCCATTTTGACCCGAAAATTGCCATTACCAGGGCATTGACAGAGGTAAACCAGGTACTACCAGCAGTTTTAGCCACTGGCTCGGATGGCAAGACGGAATATCGTTTTTCCGACCCCCTCGCCAGAGAGTGGTGGAACATAGCTACTTGCCAGAATCAACCTTACCTAGTGCCAGATGCCAAAGTTCCTCTCAAAACCGCTGCTGATTACCCTCGCCTGGAAAGTGAGGATTTACTAGAAGATGTCATGACCTGTGTAGATATTGCTGCCCAGCAGGGTCTAGAAACCCTAGTTCTCGACCAGACTCGCCCAGATATCGGACTCAACGTCGTCAAGGTGATTATCCCCGGTCTGCGCCACTTTTGGAAAAGACTAGCTCCCGGAAGACTTTACGAAGTTCCAGTTAAATTGGGTTGGCTAGCAGAACCACTACAGGAAGAACAACTTAACCCCTTTCCAATTTTCTTCTAAGCAAAAATTACAGTAATTTTGACTGGTGAATCATGCTGAAAGATTACCAAATTATTGATGCCGACAGTCATGTAACTGAACCTGTCGATATGTGGGCAAAGTACATCGAACCCGCCTTTAAGAACCGCGCACCCTATCAGGAACAGCTTGCGACTGATGGTGGCACGATCGCGATCGATCTCTTCTCCCCTCCCACTAAACACCTGAAAGTGGCAGATGAAAAAATCTACCATAAGATATCCGATCGAGTTTGGGCAGAAGGACTCAAAGTAGCGATCCGAGATTATGAAAGATATGGCGGTTTTGGCTCCGATCCAGAGTCCCAAGTCAAGGCGATGGAACAGATGGGAGCTGATATCTCCTTTCTCTATCCCACCGTTGGTCTTTGGGTTCTGGCGATCGATTCTATGGAGCCGCAACTCGCAGGAGCACTCACCCGCGCCTATAATAATTGGTTGCGAGATTTCTGTGACTACGAACCGCAAATGCTCAGAGGTGTGGGAGCGATTAATCTCCATGAACCCAACGAAATGGTACCGGAGTTGCGTCGTATCGCAGATTTTGGCTGGAAAGCAGTATTTTTGCGACCCAACCCAGTAAAAGGACGATTGCTCAGTGACCCCGCCTACGAATCTTTTTGGACTGAGTGCGAGGAATTGAGCCTCGCCGTGAGCCTTCATGAAGGTACCCACGGTAAACTACCAACCACCGGAGCCGACCGCTTTGATACCCGTTTTGCCATGCACGCTTGCTCCCATCCCCTGGAACAGATGATGGCACTCTTGGCTCTGATTGAGGG
>JASJEK010000213.1 GCA_030064915.1 Xenococcaceae cyanobacterium MO_234.B1 | reverse complement strand
CGATGGTTTGACCGTTGACATATCCTCCACTTGCTTTATCCTTGAGCTTATGCGCCTTGAAAATTCGTTTGGTTGTTTTACTCCGACGATGATCTGAGTCGTCTGTGCTCAGAATTCCTTGCTTGATTCCATGCTGGCGTAAGACAATTCTCACACTCACCTGTAAAACTAGCACCCAGGCAATTTGGGAATGATGAAACATCCAAGATAAGGCTGACTGTTTGTATTTCCCTAAACTCGCTCGCTCAAACCTAGCCCAGCATATGCTGTTGGTTAAGAGAATCCCCATCAGGCAAAACCCTAACCACTTACGTTGGGTTGAACTCAATCCCTTCCCCGGCTCATGCGCTCTCAAACCATTATCTAATTCATCAACAAATGTTTTGACAAATGGTAAGCTTAAACGCACCCAAATAACATAAAATTAAGATAGCAATATCAAAAAAATAAGGAATGCCAGCTAAAGGTTATCTATCATTATCCCAAAAGAAAAAGTTACAATTAGCCATCAAAACGGAAGAAGATGCCAAGGTGCGGGAAAGAATCTTGATGTTGTTACTTTTAAATGATGGGAAAACTTATCAGGAAATAGCAGATTTTTTAGGAGTTTCTTTAAGAAGAGTAGCCTATTGGTGTGTACATGGAGACCCAGATAATCTAGCAACTTTAGAGGATGGAAGAAAAAAAGGCAATTTTAAAAAAGCGACACAAGAATATATAGAGTTACTCTTGGAAATAGTAGAAAAAGAACCGCAGAATCTAGGGTATGAATTTGGCAGATGGACAGGAAAAAGATTATCAGAACATCTAGAAAAAGTCACAGGAATTAAACTCAGCAAATCACAAATTAGCCGAATACTATCCAGAGAGAAATATGTATATATAGCGTTTCTCAAATTGGTGAGATACAGTAACAGGAATGGGCAAACCAGTTCCGAATGTCTTTGAGCGAGACTTGATTATAAGCTTCTGCAATCGCGGAATCTAAAGCTTTATACGTTCTAGCACCAATGGAACGAAGAATGCTTTTAACTTTTGACCAAAAGTTTTCAATGGGATTAAAATCAGGAGAATAAGGAGGTAGATAAATCAATTTGGCTCCAGCGTCTACAATCGCTTTTTCAATCTCTTCTCCTTTATGAATACTACTATTATCCCAAACTACAGTCGCACCTTCCCAAAGATTCGGTACAAGTTTTCGGATGACAAAAGCTTCAAATGTTAATCCGTCAGTTGAACCCAAGAGATTGATTGATGCGACAATTCCTTTTAACGCGATCGCTCCAATCATGGATACATTTTTACCTCGTTTTTGAGGACGAGTTCCTCTGGCTCTTTGACCCCTTAGTGCACGAGCATACAATCTCACCAAAGCTAAGTTAACTCCAGCCTCATCCAGAAAAATCAAGTCTTTTACAGGAACATCACGAATCTTTGACCAGAAATCCACTCTGAGCTTTTGTACCCGTTCTGTTTCTTTTTCATTAGGGTGTAGAGTTTTTTTTGACGGTCAATTTTAATCGTTGGGTCATTCTGCCCATCGTGGCACGAGAAATCTTAACCCCTATTTTGTCTTGAAGCATTGAGCATAGTTCATCTAGAGTTGCATCGTTATTATTTTCGATTAAATCGGCTAGAATCATTAAATTTTCAGGGCTTAATTTCAGCTTGACTCCCCCTTTGAAGGGTTTGGGTGCAATTAATCCTGTTTTTCGATATTGTCTGAGCAGCTTAACCACAAAACTTAGAGCAACACAAAATCTTTGAGCTAGTTGACGTTGGGAAATTTCCTCTTGTTTGTAAACATCAATAATCTTTTGTCTTAAATCCAGTGAGTATGCCTTCATTCCACATTAGCCTACTAAATTTTGATTAGTGTATCTCACTAATTTGAGAAACGCTATATCTGGGGCAAATATAGTTTAGAAGATAAGCAAGACAAAAAAAAAGCGCACCGCCTGCGCCGAGGTTTCCTCGGCGTAAAGACGGAGCAAGAAAGAGAAGCATTTAAAGAAAAATTAGCCCAATATTTGACCTTAGCCAAAGAGAAGCCAGAATCAATCCAAATCTGGTTTTGGGATGAGTGCGGTTTTAGTTTAAGAGTGATAAGAAGAAGATGTTGGACGAAGAAAGGAAAGAGAAAAAAAGTTAAAGGACAAAGAAGAAGAGGAAGAGTAAATATGATGGGAGGCTTGAGATACAGTGACAAAAAAAGAATTTGTTTTGTCATCAAAAAAGGAAATTCTGAAACTTTTTATGAACAATTGAAACAATTAAATAATCAAATAGCTCAAGAATGGGAAACTCAGGGAAATAATCGGCAAGAGTTCCGTGAGAAAGGACCAAAGATAGTGATTATTTTAGACAATGCTAGTTTCCATAAAAAACAAGAGTTTCTCGATAAAATAGAATCAGAATTACCCAATATTAAGCTGGAGTTTTTGCCTCCTTATAGTCCCGACTATAATTTAATAGAATTAGTTTGGCATTCAGCAAAGGAATATATCGCTCATCGAGAATTTGAAACAAAAGAAGAACTCGAAAAACTAGTGAAGCAACTTTTAAATGAAGGAGAATTAGTTATTAATTGGAGTAGGAAGCTAAAAAATAAAGGGAATGCAGTTAATGTCATTTAAATACGTCTAAGCTTATCCACAGGAATTGACTTTAAAACTAACGTCAAAGCTAAACGGGCATTGGCATAATTTTGGGGTCTGACCCAAGAATTAAATTGTCCTTCCTGCCATTGATGAACTTGGAGCATTCCCCACAATAATTGGGCAATCTGTTCTCGATATGAGAGAGAGGCAAACTTATCTACGGAATGTTGTAAGACTAAACGTCTCTGCCCATCTGAAGGTAGAGTTAACCAATCTGCATAGAAAAAACCATTGACCCAACAAGATGCTGGTTGAGGAAAGGTCATACCATCAACCACGAGCTTGTCATTCTTCCATTTCAATGCCTTCGTCAGTTTTCGCAAGTCATTAACTCGCACGTCACCAGATTTGATTAAACCCAATCCTCCCAGTTTTTCTAGTGCCTGTAAAATACCAATTAACTCTAGAGCCACGACTGCTCCTTGCCGATAGGTTGATGCGGCTGGATTATCGGTAGACGTAAGGCTTAGAGATTCGCATTGGAGTTGGTCAACGGCTGCTAGTAACCGATAATCGCTAAAGACCTCATTTCCTCCATAACCATCAAGGGAGAACAAACCCCAACTACTATTGCTCAAAAACAAGCCTTTCTCAACTAGAGGACGGACTAGATCTTTCAGTTCATAGTCATATTTTGAAGGAGGAATAGACACCCCAGAGGCCCTTAATCCCAGTCCCAGTGTCTCGATACCTATCATCCCTCCCATCTGTTTAGCCATTGCTAGGGCTGTGCGTTCGTAGTCAGTCAGAGAAGCGATAACTTCCTTGATTTTTTGGGGATTGGCTAGTCCTTGACAAATAAGGGCAATACTCTGGGCTTTTCGCAGTTTGTAATCTCCTCCCCACAGTCGTGCCATTCTTTTGAGAGGTTCTGCATTTTCTTGGGCCAGATAGAGATCGAACTGAAACTCATGGTTGGACATTTTTGGATTTACATAACTTTGGGTAAGTGTCCTAGCTTTTTGAGTCGCAAAAGTAAGGCTTCAAATTTTCCTGGCGCGACAATAGCTACTTGTTGATAGAGACGTTTGAGAATGAGATGAGCAGTACGCTTATCTGATAATAGTGTATCGAGTAACAGTGGATTGGCTACTTCGATAATGGGTAAATTTTCGTGGAGCGTAACCTGTTTATTATTCATTTTCTAGCGTTCCTAGAACGTATTTCTTCTGTAAGCTGCGACAGTATCCACATCGATTTTCAGCTCTTGTGCGAATCTGCTTTCTGACGGCCTCTGAAATTCCTCCAGGACTCATGCTTCTAAGGGCTTCTGCAAACCTCTAGAGACGGCTTCACGTAGGGCTTGGGCTTTACGCAGGAGTAAAAATTGATAGATTTGCATTAAGGTCCATAATTCAGGTCGTTCAGCCTCGGTGAGGATTCCGGCTTGTTGTCGGTCTAGCAGTTCGCTTAACCGTTGGTCAGAGTTGGTTTCCATCTGTAATTCGGTCAGGGCGAGCACTTCTTCATCCGAGAAAGAAGCGACGGGGGGTTCTTCACTGCTGTCTAGATGTGCGGAGACAGGACTCATGGGTGATAGGGAAAGGGAGATCGCCTCGACTAACACATCAGTTAGGTCTCGGCTCATTAGCTGGGCGAGACAAGCGGCGCGACGATACACTTCATCTGGCAAGTTGAGAGTGATTGAGGTACTGTTCATTAAAACTTAGATGACGATATTTTCTCGCTAAATCAGTAGTTAATTTTCGTAAAAAATCATTTCTTTTGTCAGTTACTTTTTTCTGTAATCTAGCTAGTCTACGATAGTATTTCCGAGCATTGTTAGATGCAGAGATGCCTTTTTTTCTGTTACCCAACTACTGAGCTACTTTCAGTGTAAGTAGGTGGGGGAAATTAAACTCAACTATGTTTACTTTTGTAAACTTGAGATCAATTATTTGATTGATATCAAGTTTAGGTAAGTTTACATTTAGATACATAGTTCAGATTATTTATGTCTACCTACTTAGTCGAGAAGAGCCTACAGTATCTAGTAGCTAAATAACGTAGTAAAATGGAGTTAAATCCAGTTAATTCGAATATTGAAATATTTAACTCCCAACCAAGTCTACAAAAAATACGGCTATCATCCTAAGACTTTGGCTGAATGGGCCAAAGAAGGAAAAATTGAGTTTATTAAATCACCTGGTGGTCATCGTCGCTATCCAGAATCAGCATTTGAGCAGACAAGAACAATTGATGATAGAGAAGTTATTTTATATGCCAGAGTTAGTACTCGTTCACAAAAAGATGATCTAGAAAAGCAGATTTCTTTCTTAGGGAAACATTATCCGAACACCAGATTAGTTAAAGATATCGCTTCAGGAATGAACTGGAAAAGAAAACACTTCATTAAGCTGATGGAACGAGTAGGCCAAAAGGAAATTAAAACCATTGTGGTAGCTCACAAAGACCGACTATGCAGATTTGGATTTGAGTTTGTTGAATGGTTCTGTAATTTAAATGGTTGTGAAATAGTAGTCATCAATTCAACTAAATTAAGTCCTCACGAAGAATTGATGTCTGACTTCATGGCAATCATGCACTGCTTTTCTTCGCGCCTGTATTTCCTTAGAGCTTACGAAAAAAAGCTAGAGCAAGAATATCAAAATAGTAATAAAAAGTAGCTATTTATGGTATAATTCCGTCATGACAAGAAGACGAATTGGAAAAAATGAATATTGTGTGACAAGGCAGGCTAAAGACTTTAACAATAAAGCTTCTGAGCTGGCCAAAGGTATTGAGATTGCAGGTAGTTTAGGTAGACTCAGGCAAGATATTTGGAATAAATATGGTTCGCTACAAGCTTGGGGGCAAAAGTCAGACAAGTTAATCAAGGAATTTAAACAAACAAACCCTCCATCTCTATACCAAGTGGCTTACAAGCCTTGGGAAAGAACCTTTCAGTCGGTAATAGATGATATCCATGCAGTTCAAGAGGCTGCTAGGAGTTTTGTTGTTCGGAAAATATATCGAAACTTTGTTCCTGAATCAAAAATAGTTCAAGGCAAGAAAGAGGTAGTTCAAGAAACGAGTTTTAGAGCCGAATTAATTTCTGCTTTAAAAACTACAAAATTTTTAGACTACCCGTTACTTAAACGATGGGTGCGCCAAGAATATCATCGTGGGCGCACCTGGGTAAATAATCAAATTGTTTTAGACGCTAGTGACTGTACTATTACTCGTTCTGGTAGTATTGTTACCATAAGTTTGCCAGGAAAACCCATCAGTAAGAATAGATATGAAAGAATATCTCTTCAATTTAAGTGTGGGAGAGTCAAGCCAACGGGCAGATTGAGAATAATTTTTGATGGCAATGAAGTTAAGCTTTGCTACCCCAAGATTTTAATTAAAACCGAAAACAACAACACTTCAATTATTGGCATAGATAAAGGTTATACCGAAGGTTTTTATGGTTCTGACAATGTTGTTTATGCTGATGGCATAGGTCGATTAATGACTTTGGCTACAGATAGAAGGCACAGCAAAGGAACAAAAAGACAGAAGCTATGGGCATTAAGCAGGAAAAACCCTCATAGCAAAATCAAACAATGTAACCTAGGAAATGAGAATCAAAAGAAATCCGAGACAAAGATTCGCGCTACATTAAGAACTAAAATTAGAGCAGGAGTGCATCAGATTTTTAATAACCACAAACAGATTGTTTGTGAGGATTTATCTCAACCTATTCGCAACAAGCGGTGCGACCCTGCGGAGGTTCCCTCCGCTAAGGAACGCGCACCAAGACAAAGAAAGAGTAAAAAGATTAATCGTCGCTTGGCTGCATGGTGTAAAGGAGAATTGCAGCAAGCGATAGATCAAGTTTCGAGCGCGTCGTCAATCGGTGGTGACGCTGATTAATCCAGCCTACACTTCGCAGGTCGATAACCGTAACGGAACTCTCTTGGGGAGACGAGACGGAGATCGATTCTTCACCTTTGATGGGGAAGTTTTACAGGCGGATAGCAATGCAGCCAGTAACATTGAGCAGCGTTTAACCGATTCTGAAATAAGCCGTTTTCAAAAAGCGGAGACTGTTCAGAAAATCTTGCTCAAACGAACTGCATCTTTTTTAACTTTAAAAGGTCTTACTCTTGAAGAGGCTGTTGATCTAGGTTGGCTAGACAGTAAGCATCTTAAGCGCAAGAAAGCTAAAAAAGCGGTGGCTTAGGGATAAGTTCCAGTGGTCTAGATATTGTTGGGAGATTTCCTTTAATCGATTGTACCAATCTTCACTCAGACCGTAATCAAAGTTTCAATCGGATTTATGATGATTTCTTCTGATTAACTACGTTATGAATGTATCCCCAGTTGAGACTAATGTAGCTAAATAAATGATGTTCAATCGGATTCCATTTAGATGCGCCACTGGGATAATGACAGACCATTACTTCGAGTCCTAAACTATCAGCTAAAACAGACTGTATTTGACGTTTCCATAAGCGACGGCGATAATCATTACTGCCTCCAGCATCACAGAGAATCAGTAATTTATCCTCTCGCTGAAAGCGTGTACGGTTTGGGTGTTGCCACCACCAATTAATGGCATCCACAGCGAATTCCGACGTATCCGCAGAAGTACCCACATATATATATCCTTGATTATGCGCCAAGTCATAAATTCCATAAGGAATGGCAAAGCGCGATCGCCTCTTGGGGAAAATCATGACTATTAACCAGTTCCGCTTCTTTTTTCCAAGTCCTTCCACTCTGATAAAAGTTTCCAATTAGTTCTTTCTTTTTAGTATCAACACGCTCTGACTGGATATCCTGAGCGTAAGAACAGTTTCTTGACTCGGTTAATATATTTGAACTGACGGTCGCGCTCGGGATGAGATTTCGTGGATTTTTCTTTTCGATTTTGTCGCAGAGCATAGTCATGTTGTTTGAGTAAACGCCCTATGGTGGTTTTTCCTATTTGATGTCCTAAGTTTTCTAAACCTTTGCTTAATTGTCGTAGAGTTTTCCTGACCCATTTCTTTTCACTCATCGGGTCCCCTCCTGTTTCGTCTTCAACTAACTTTAATAGTTTTGACTCTATTTCTGGAGTTTTTTTTCCACCTTTTTTCGACCGCCACCCGCAACTCTCACTCGCTCCACTGGTCTTGTAACTAAGTCCTGTTCTAGTTCTACTGTTCCTCGCCGAATGGTATCTGGATCCATCCCTGTGATCTTTGACATCTGTTTAACTCCACCATGTCCCAGTTTTTTGGCTTCTAGAGCAACATACCAACGTCTTTGCTGTTCATCTAGTCGACTTAATAATAAGTTCATCTGGCTGTGTAGTTCAAAGGTCTGATTCGACTCTTCTTGTTGGCATATTTGGCATTGACACTGGTGGATTCTTTTGGTTGGCAACTTTTTCTCTCTTGCTGTAAGTCTAGCTCAACATTTTACCAAAAATCCGAAGTTAATTTTGGACGACTCCTAAGCAGAAGAAGGCGATCGCTATTCTTACGAAAGATTAAAACCTGCACCCACCCTAGATGCCATAAGGCGTTAAGCAGTTTCAACTCAGTCCCCAGATTTGGGGAGATCATCGCCCTGCACCTACCCTAGATGCCATAAGGCGCGTTAAGCAGCATACTTTGATTCACGATCACTAAGATAGAAAATCAAAGTGTGCTATTTACCAAGAAGCAGATATTTTGCGAATAATTCAGTAGAGATAAATCCTATCAAAGCCAATTTGAAAAAGATCGATTATCATGTGGTAGCTCTATTGTGAAAAAATTATTTTTTGATTTTTACCAATTATCTACTAAATGTGGTTCACTAATTCAACAAAGCTTGTAACTCTTATCGAATAAAGATTTGAGAGTTTTACAAATTAATTTTTGCAGATTTTTTTTATTTATGAGTCAACACGGTATGAATTTTTTGATTTATGAGTAAAGCATTTTGACTTATACGTAAATAAAAGAGTCTGTAATGACCTTTTTTCGTTATGAATATTTAAGCTTATGAGTAAAACGACATTAGTCTTATTTCACGCAGAGGCGCAGAGACGCAGAGAGGTTAAGAGGTGTTCAAAGATGAATCCTAATCCTAATCTCTGCCTATAGTTGCGATCGCTCTTAATTCCTAAACTACCACTGCGATCGCACTTGCTCAATAAATTACAATTAAGATTTAAATTTCCTTCTACAAGCTAAGTATTTAATTTTTGCCCCTTGAGGTGACTCAATGTAGAAGATAAATTGGTTATGGTTATCCCAATATAAATTAGACAAATTATGCCCCACAATATTCCGCCAAGTAATTTCGATACATTAAATAAAGCGATCGCGTTTGTCCCAGCATAAAAAGCAAAACCATAGGCTGCTATGGTAGCAATAGGTGCAGTTAAAATAATTATGATTTGTTGCTGTTTTAAACTCAGAATTGTTCCTATCATCCCTAATGCGATCGCAGTTATTATCCCTACTTGAGGATTATTATTAGTCATACTGCCACCATAGTAAAATCCTAATAAAGCACAATTTAATGTGGCAGATAAAATAGGGACAAGGGGTTGAAATCTGTTGAATAACTTTAGTTGAGTTTTTATATTAGAAGCAACTGCGATCACTCCTATAGTTGCTAGAAAAATATACAATATTAAAATATAGTTCCATTCCGAAGTTTCTGGCGTTTTACCTAAACTCCCCAACACCATATTGGCAATAGCATCAAAAGCCAATATACTCACTAGTACGGCAACTATTATTTTAGAAATATATTTCATGGTAATTCTCATTATGTTTAGCTTATAAATCTAACAAAATTTCCCTATATAGCAATCTCAAATTATTGGTAAATTGTTATCAGTTATGACCAATAAAATTAATTTTAAACAAATTTACAAATTGATAATGGTGATTATTTTAATTTCACCTTTAATATTTTATGCTTGGCAAGCTAGTTTACGTTCTCCCATTATCAATAAACAACAAATCTTATTTCAAGGTATTACTTATACAAGAACAATATATTCAAGCCCTCGTCCTTTTATAGTTCATATTGTCGCGATTGATCTAACTGTGCCAGGAGTTAAACCATTTATTACTCCACCCAAATCTGTTTCTACTGTTAGTAAAAATTCTGCTATGACCACATCAAATTTTATTAAAAAGTTTAACTTGCAATTAGCAGTTAATGGTAGTTTTTTTTATCCTTTTCACGAACGCACACCTTGGGATTACTATCCTAAACCAGGAGAACCCGTTAATGTTTTGGGAAAATCGATTTCTAATAGTATAACTTATGGTCCTTCATCTTCTAGATGGAATGTTTTATGTTTTACAAAAGACAATTTAGCGCAGATTTTAAAGCAGAAACAATGTCCTAAGGGAACAGTTCAAGGAATTGCTGGTATGAATATTATAGTTATTAATAGTAGTTCTAAGATTAATTATGATACTCCTGCTTATGCCAGAACAGCAGTAGCCACTAATAAGAAAGGTGATCAACTCTGGTTAATTGTAGTTGATGGTAAGCAACCCTTTTATAGTGAAGGAGCAACTTTAAAAGAACTAGCAGAAATTGCCCTTAGTTTGGGTGCAGATAGTGCATTAAATTTAGATGGAGGTGGTTCTACAACTTTAGTAATTAGTAATGGTTCTGGTACTGAAGTTTTAAATGCTCCTATTCATAATAAAATACCAATGAACGAACGCCCTGTTGCTAATCATCTAGGATTTTATGCACTACCAGTAAATCAATAAGATAATATGGATTAACCCAATATAACGTTTCATGCTTATCTTTCCTGTTTAAGGAAAGCCTATTTAGCACAACGAAAACCAGCAAAAATTTGTCTTACCCAAGGATTATACCAGTTGCGAAAACTACTTCTTAAAGCCCAAGGAAGAGTCGCCCAACTTCCACCCCGTAATACTCGATGTTGATGATCAAAATAGACTTGAGAATAACCAGGATAGAGATAGTATTCAAATCCTTCATAACCCACAAACCAAGAGGCTGTCCATTCCCAGACATTGCCTAACATACTGTAGCAACCCCAAATACTTTTAGTCTCAAAGTCAGCATTAACGGGAACAGTATTAAATAATTTATTGTCCTGATTATCTAAAGCATCTAACTGTTTTTTCTCCCAGCTTGTTAATACTGTAGTTTCAAATTGGGCTGCTTTTTCCCATTCCACTTCAGTGGGTAATCTTTTATCAACAAAATTAGCATAAGCTTCTGCTTCGTAATAATTTACCCCACATACAGGATGATGCTCCCATTCAGAAGCATCTTGCCAATATAGAGGTTGAGATACAGGATTTTCCTGTAACCATTGCCAACCTTCTTTTGACCAATACTGAGATTTTTTATAGCCATCTGCAAGCATAAATTCTTTATATTGTCGGCAAGTAACAGGATAACGATCTATGGAATAAGTATCTAAATATATGTTATAAGGGGGACGTTCATTATCTTGGGCTTTTATATTATTATTACCCATGATAAATTCTCCTGCTTTTATGCCCACCATGTCAGAAATAATTGTTGGATTTTCTATATTAATACCTTGCTGATTGAAGCCGAAGCTGTTTGAGTTAACTTTATGGAGTTGTCGAATTAAACTAATAGTTTCATTGTGCTGACTTTCGTGTTGAATTATCCACCACCAAAGACGTTCTTGCTGTTTAACAGGAGCAAATTCTAAATAGTTTAAAACTTTGCTTCTTACTATATCTAAATAATCTTTAATAACAGTAAAATTGGGTAAATTTTGTCTTTCAACTTTTGGTAATCCATCAGCAGCAAATAATTTATGGTATTTAGGAAATAAAGGGGGATATCCTGCAAGATATTCTAATATCCAGTAGGCTTCGGTAAAACCAATATGTCCTAAATGCCATCCTATAGGGCTAAAATCAGGATGGGATTGTTGTGTAAAAACATATTCATTAATATCAGTAAATAAAGCTAAAGTTTGTTTGCGACATTCAATTAAAGCCTGGGATATTGCTTCTTTAGCAGATAGATTGAATATTGACTTCAAGGTTTTTTCCTACTGTAATAAGACTATTATGGGGAAAAGTGTGCCAGTTTCCCTCAAACATTGGTTCTGAGGCAAGAATGACTCCATCAGGATACATCGGATCATCGTGCAACCAATACAGTGTAGGTTGAGGTTGACGATTAGCAAAACGAGAAGCGATTAGGCGATCGCCATCAGACAAGACAATATTAGCAGAAAAGTATATCTGATGTTTATTAGCCAATGTCATAAGGTGTTGTAGTGAATTTCGTAAAGCTGTTTCTAAACTACAATCAGGCTCATTTTGTAACTGATTAATAATTAAAGCAAAGATATGTTCAGAATCAGTAGTACCATGAATTGCTTTATAAGTATAATCATTCAAAAGATTACGAATCGGACGATATAAAGTGTGGCGAAATTTGTCAATATAACCATTATGAATAAACATTAAATTGTTGTCAGTAAATGGCTGACAATTAACCAAATCAACTGGTAAACCAGGGGTAGCACTACGGACATATCCTAAGAAACAATTAGACTCAACATAACGGGCTAATTGATGGAGATTTATATCACTCCAAATCGGTAGAGTATGTTTATAGGTGTAAGGCAAATCTTGTTGTTCTGAATGATACCAACCCAAACCAAAACCATCGGCATTAACTAACCCTGCGGTCATTTCTTGAGGTTGATAGCTTTGAGTGATTAGAGAATGTTCTGGTTTATATAATAGTGTATCCAACTTGATTTTTGAACCGATATATGCTATTAAGCGACACATTAATGTTTTAAGTGTTAATAATTAATAAGTTATATTGTATCTTGATTTGTATCTTTTTTTGATTCAAATTGTTTGACTTTTTTCCATGTCTTTTACTTTTCCTCATGTATCATTTGGATTAAAATGAATAGCTACTATAAACTGTATTACTACAGGTAACAAAAATTCAACATATTCTGGTTTTTGTTGATTGACGAGCGCGGTTCAGGGGCTTCAAAGCACAATGATTTAACATTGAAACTTATTTAACTAGATGCACTAGTATAAAATCGTAAAGCAAATCGCCAGAAAAAGATAGAAATGATCAAGGAAATAATTGCTAATATGCCTGAACCTAATATCCAGTTTATTTGGGTACGACCTAACATAACTTCTGCTGGTACAGTAGTGAGGAATGCCACAGGAACAACGAAAGTAAAAAAGAAGCGATACACAATAGGATAGGCAACGATAGGATTTTTCCCAGCTTCTAATAAGCCTCGCAAAACTTCTGTAACATTGTATATTTTGACAAACCAAATACTAGTAGCCCCCAAAATAAACCAGAGACTATAAAGCATAATAAAACCAAAACTAAGGGGAATAGCACTAAGTAAATAATTTTGCCAAGTTAATCCTAGTTTTGTCCCTGTATAGACAATTAAAATAATGCCAAATATTAGGTCGGGAAAACCCCAAGGCGATATCACTCTAGTAGATAACCAAAATTGACTACTCAACGGTTTGAGTAACACAAAATCAAGTGTTCCCTTTTGTATTTGTGCCACAATACGGTTGAGATTTGGGACTAAAAAAGTTGTGGAAAACCCTTGCAAGAGAGTGAATATTCCTAAAACAATGATGGCTTCTTCCCAACTCCAACCACTGAAAGTATAACCAGTACGATAAAACAAAAATAAACTAAAAATACTTCCTACTAAATTGGCAATACTGGTAAAAACTGCGATCGCAAAATTTAGTCGATATTCCAACTCAGCAGCGATCGCAGTACTCCAGAACAGACCTAAAATTTTAAGATAGCGCATTGGGTAATCAGTAAGCAGTAATTAGTGATAGAATTAACAGTATTTCAAGTAGCAAAGGGGGATTTTTAAAGCCTAACTTGCAGTATAATTGTGCATTGCTATGGTCTCGATCGAGATATTCTAGCTGTTGATATCTATACTACAGAACTAATGCGATCGCTGAAATTCCCGCGTCGGACGAAAATTGTTGCTACAGTAGGTCCTGCTACTCTCAAACCAGATGTATTACGTGACCTAATCAAAGCAGGTGCAACTACTTTAAGACTTAACTTCTCTCATGGTACTCAACAAGACCATCAAAAAGCCATTCGCCTTATTCGTCAAATAGCCTTTGAACTGAATCAGCCAGTAGGTATTTTACAGGATTTACAAGGACCCAAAATTCGCTTGGGGAAATTCTCCTGTGGCAAAATAAATCTGAAGAATGGTGATTCTTTTATCCTGACGAGTCGTAAAGTAGAATGCGATCGCGAAATCAGTTATGTTAGTTATAACCGGTTAACCGAAGAAGTCCCTGAAAACGCTACTATTCTCTTAGATGATGGGAAAGTAGAAATGCAGGTAGAGAAAATAGATACACAAAATCAAAACCTGCATTGTCGAGTAGTAGTAGGGGGAGACTTATCCAGTAATAAAGGGGTTAACTTCCCTGGGGTTTGTCTTTCGATCAAAGCCTTAACAGACAAAGATAAAGAAGACTTGATCTTTGGCTTAGATCAAGGAGTGGATTGGGTTGCACTCAGTTTTGTCCGTAACCCTGAAGATATTATCGAAATCAAAGACTTGATTGCTAACGCAGGAAAATCAGTTCCTGTCATTGCCAAAATTGAGAAACATGAAGCCATCGAACAAATGGATGCGATCCTTTCTCTTTGTGATGGGGTGATGGTTGCCAGAGGTGACTTGGGGGTTGAACTACCAGCCGAAGAGGTACCCATACTACAGAAACAGCTTATCGCTACTGCTAATAAGTTGGGTATTCCTGTTATTACTGCAACTCAGATGTTAGACAGTATGGCAAATAATCCTCGCCCCACCCGTGCAGAAGTTTCTGATGTCGCCAATGCCATTCTGGATGGAACAGATGCGGTGATGTTATCTAACGAAACAGCAGTAGGTAATCACCCAGTTGAAGCAGTTAAAACTATGGCAAAAATTGCTCAACGCATCGACCAAGAACAACCTCCCATTGCACCTGACTCTGGAGGTCAATGGTCAATTCCCAATGCGATTTCGGCTGCTGTAGGTCAAATTGCGGAGCAGTTAAACGCCTCTGCAATCATGACTCTAACTAAAACTGGCTCAACAGCGCGGAATGTCT
Source organism: Xenococcaceae cyanobacterium MO_234.B1 (assembly GCA_030064915.1). Lineage (GTDB taxonomy): Bacteria > Cyanobacteriota > Cyanobacteriia > Cyanobacteriales > Xenococcaceae > JASJCP01. The sequence continues at coordinate 4,570 of JASJEK010000213.1, read as the reverse complement.
CCAAGTTTCGCCCCAAAACTCCTATTTTAGCTATTACGCCTCACGTTCATGTCTCTCGCAGATTGCAATTAGTCTGGGGTGTAAAACCACTGTTAGTACTCGACTTACCTTCTACGACTCAAACCTTCCAAGCAGCCATTAATGTCGCCCAAGAAAAAAACTGGTTAGCTGCTGGGAACCTAGTAGTTATGACCGCAGGTACTTTACAAGGTGTATCTGGTTCTACGGATTTAATCAAAGTAGAATTAGTTAAGGCGGTACTTGGTGAAGGAAAAGGAATTGGACAAGGGGCGGTTAGTGGTCGAGCTAGAGTTGCCAGTAATCCCAGACAAATCAATGATTTTAGCCCAGGAGAAATCTTAGTTGCACCTGCCACCAATGTGGACTTTATAGATGTGATTCGCCAAGCATCAGGGATAATAACAGAAGAAGATAGTCTCACTAGTCATGCTGCGGTTTTAGGTTTGCGTCTAGGTATTCCCGTGATTGTCGGGGTTAAAGGTGCAACAGAAATCATCCGTGAAGGAGCAATTCTGACCCTTGATGCTAAACGAGGTCAAGTCTATTCTGGAGCAATGGCTAATTTGAGCGATATAAACCCACTAAAAAGCTCATAAATCATGAAAATTGCCCATCTAAGACTAGAATACTCTTGCGATCGCGTCCCCTAAGCTGGTCTTCATTAGTGGATAGACTTCTGTGCGGAGATAAGGAGTCGTCCAAAATTAACTTCGGATTTTTATTCATAATCTGATTTGACATGATGTCTTTGGAAAAATCAGAAACCGGTAATCTATAATTCCTCCAGTTAGAATCTATAATTCCTCCAGTTAGACGGTTAAAGGTAATAAATCTAACCTTACTTCGACCATGAATCAAAAAATCACTAAAACAATTTTTGGAGCGATGCTCGTTTCTTTTGGGTTGCAATCAGTTGCTTTAGCTGCACCAGGTGACTTTAGCTTCAGTCAATCTAGTCCCTTTGGAGAAGGTCCTGAGGGAACTCAATGTCCTTTTTGTGACTCAACTGTAAGCTTTACAATGTATGAGACAATTGACGATTGGACACAAGAGTTAAATTTTAATCCAACAACTTTGCTCGGAAGTACCAGTGGGACAGAGGACTACTTACTGCTTTATCAAGTGGTTAATACTGATCCTATTTTCCCAGGGGAAGATACTTTGCAAAGATTCCTGGTTTCAGTCAATGAGGGAGCAAATTCTTACTTTGGGAATAATCCTTATAAATCTGGAGGTTACATTGAAAATATCGTGTTTGATGAAGCTAGTTCAGCTATCACACCTCTAGACACACCAGCAGATGGACAAGTTGATTCTATATTAGCTTTTAGCGGGTTTAAAACTCTTGATAGTGCAGTGGAACCCGATAGTATTACCTACGGAGAGATTGCGGACAATGCGGTGCAAGCATTAAATGGTCCGACTCCCACCAATGGCATCACCTTCTTGTTTGATAATAACCCTATTCCAATCACCGACCTTGATCCAATGGCTCCAGGGGGTCGTGGAACCTCCTCTCTCCTATTTTTGACAGTAGATAAAGACTTTGTTTCAGCTAACATAAGCTCTGATAAAAAAATAGACCTGGGACTAACCTGGGGTCGAACTCAAAGATTGCCAGCGGCCAATGGAACTTCTGGAGATGTTGTTGGTGTTACTGTGCAACAGGTTCCTGAACCTAATGCTATTGTTGGTCTTTTTGTTGTTGGGATCCTAAAATTTACCATGAAACTGAAAAGACAAGGAAAATTGGGATAATCACTTAAAAACCTTGCACCTTCACCTTGAAATGTACAACGTGAGTTCGATAAAAACATAAATTATTCGTCTCTCAACGAAATAATGCTGGTTTCAGCTTACGAAACAATACGGCTTTAAGCCTCTCTCTGTCGAACTCACGTATTGATAGGTTCACGAGCTAGAGCTAGATTGACCGAACCATAAGGATTAGTTTTATGAATACGAACGTTTTGAAGTAATAGGGCTTGTCCCCATCCCATACGAAATTTTTTGAGCTTAATATTGGGCATTCTTGAGATAATTTCAATTTAATGCCTGATTTTACCTCGATCAGCCTCAACTTTTTCTCCCCAGTTTCTTTTGTTGATGTTTTAGTCAAACTTTAGTCTAAACTCCAGGAATTTTTGGCTTATCTGATAATAGTTTGCAGTTATCATAATTATTGAGATAATTACTTCCTTGCAGGTTAATTGATTATATTGAGGTATTGGATAGGGAGAATAGGGTGAAGTTTCAGGAGATTATTCAACAACTTGGGGACATTGCTCAAGATAATAGCTTAATTACTCAAGGCGGTTTCGCTCCCAGCGAGGCGCACAGTAGTCGCAATCCTGAAATTGAAGGAGTTGCAGCTATCGACAAAGCAGTTTCAGGACAAATTAGCTATATCGAAGGAGGAAAATTTACCCAGTATCTCAGCACTACTAACGCCAGTGCCTTAATTTTGCCCCAAGATGATACTTTAAAAGCTCAAGCAACAGCTAGAGGGATAGCTTGGATCGCTACCACACAACCCAGATTAGTTTTTGCTAAAGCGATCGCCTTATTCTATCATCCCTATCGTCCTGATGTGGGGATTCATCCTACGGCAATCATCGATCCTACAGCAGTAATTGGGAAAGAAGTATACATTGGAGCTTATGCAGTTATTCAACAAAATGTAGTGATCGGCGATCGCGTTGCCATTCATCCCCAAGTAACGATTTATCCCAATGTAGAAATTGGCGACAATACGATTCTCTACAGTAGTTGCACTATCCAAGAAAGAAGTAAAATAGGCTCAAACTGCGTAATCCATAGTGGTGCGGTAATTGGTGCAGAAGGTTTTGGCTTTGTCCCCACTGCTGAAGGGTGGTACAAAATGGAGCAGTCTGGTTATACCGTACTAGAAGATGGGGTAGAAGTTGGCTGTAATAGTGCTGTAGATCGTCCGTCGGTGGGAGAAACTAGAATTGGACGCAATACTAAATTAGATAATATGGTACAGATCGGACATGGTTGTCAAATTGGCTCGAATTGTGCGATCGCTGGTCAAGTGGGTCTAGCAGGAGGAGTTACCGTAGGGAATGGAGTGTTGTTGGGGGGACAAGTAGGAATAGCAAATCAAGCTCATATTGGAGATGGTGCGATCGTTACTGCTCAATCAGGAGTAACTCATAAGGTAGCACCTAAAGCGATTGTTTCTGGTACCCCAGCAATACCTCACAATTTATATCGTAAAGGAGCAGCCATATATAAGCGATTACCTGAAATTTATCAGAAGTTTAAGGAATTTAACCAGTATTTAGCTAAATTACGGTAGCCCATCAACTTTTAAGACCACACCCGTCTTAAATCTAGAGTGAAGCCAGGCAGGACATCTTCGCCAGACAAGTTGCTGGGATTTTCTAACACTTCTACATCCCTCCCAGGACGATAAATCTTCACCCTTCTGTTCTGCAGATCAATTAACCATCCCAGTCAATCTTTGTCAGCCTTAATTTGAAAGACATCATTGCTACGTAAAGGCTCAATCATAAACTTTCTTCTCTCTGCCAAGTTTTTAGCTTTGTCAAACAAGCTTGCAGAGGGTCCCCATAAAAAGATAGATTTAGAGTCGTCAGAAATATATCCTTCATTAATATTATGATTTGGCTTAAGCCATAAAATATAATCTGTTGGCCTCAGTAAAAACGCAAAAAACATAAAATCACCAAAACGTTGATCTGAGATTACCATCGCCTGATTTGAATTATTAACAATAGCCTGAGCAGCAGATATTTCGGAACTTGATTCTGTTCCCCACCAGGTAGGAGACTGAAGATTAAACCAAGAAGCAGAGATAGCAACAATCAAAACAGAATAGAAAATCACACCTTTAACAAAAGCATAGTTTCTAGAATACTTATGTAACTCCCTATAATTAGAACTTAAACCAAAGCCAAGGATCAGTAAAGCACCAATATAACTAGGCAATAAATACCTAAAAACCGTTGATTTTTGCCCTCCCCAAAGCAAATCTGATACCATGAAAATTCCCAAAGGGATAATGCAGAGAAGAGTGGGCAAAAGCCAGCTCCGCAAGTGATTCTTTGATATCATTCGGAAAACCGACCAGGCAAGTAAAATGCATATAGGTATAGCAAAAAATAACAATCGGATGTCTTGGCTGGGAAACGGAGCAGAAAGGATACGGATAATATTTTCGACCCATTTAATAATAAGTTCTGTCAAGGGTTGATCTTCGTTGAGCCAATGAGCAGCTTCTTGTACTGAGGAAAGACGCGAAATCAACAAGACAAACCATGGCAGTAAAGGTAATAAGCCTATGCCTAAAGCTTTAAAATAATGTTGTAATTTCTGTTTGTTTAATAGATTGTGACCATAAGGCGATGAATCTGATATCTTTTCAGAAGACCTGGCTTTTGGCATTAACCAATAAAATCTCAGCAGTATTAATACATAAAGACTATGTACTAGAAAAACAAAGCCTGACAATAGATGAGTCAAAAAAGCCAATGAAACAGTGGCACTATAATAAATCCAGGAA
>JASJEK010000212.1 GCA_030064915.1 Xenococcaceae cyanobacterium MO_234.B1 | reverse complement strand
AGTATCAAATTACTACATAATCGCCTTTAATATAATCCTTTCATATAATTGATTGAGTCGCTACCTTTCAGTCTTTGGTTATTATCTATGTCTCATCCTTTATACGTTGCATTTATTTGGCATCAACATCAACCTCTTTATAAATCTCGTCAAACTAATGGTGATGCCATGAGCCAGTATCGCTTACCTTGGGTGAGACTTCACGGAACAAAAGACTATTTAGATTTAGTTTTAATTTTAGAAAAGTATCCCCAATTGCATCAGACCGTTAACCTGGTTCCTTCTTTGATGTTGCAACTAGAAGACTATGCAGCAGGGAAAGCCATGGATCCTTACTTAGCCTTGGCATTAACTCCCGAAGCAGATTTAAGCGATCGCCAAAAACAAGACATTATTAAGAATTTTTTTGATGGTCACTATCACACTCTAGTAGAACCCCATCCTCGCTACAACGAACTGTATCACCAGAGACAGGAAAAGGGTCATACTTGGTGTGCCGATAATTGGACAGACCAAGATTACAGTGATTTATTAGCTTGGCACAATTTAGCGTGGATCGATCCTCTATTTTGGGACGATCCTGAAATAGCACAGTGGCTTAAGCAAGGCAAAAATTTTACTTTAAGCGATCGCCAACGCATTTATTCTAAGCAACGGGAAATTATTAGTCGCATTATTCCCCAGCACAAAAAAATGCAGGATGCAGGACAGTTAGAGGTTACTACAACCCCTTATACCCATCCGATTTTACCTCTGCTAGCTGATACTAATTCTGGTCAGGTTGCTGTGCCTAAGATGACTTTACCCCAAGAGCGTTTTCAGTGGGAGGAGGATATTCCCCGTCATTTAACTAGGGCTTGGGAAATGTATCGAGAGAGGTTTGATTGCGATCCTAGAGGACTTTGGCCCTCGGAACAGTCTGTGAGTCCTGCAATTTTACCCTATATCACGAACCAGGGGTTTAAATGGATTTGTTCGGATGAGGCGGTATTAGGTTGGAGTCTTAAGCACTTCTTCCATCGGGATGAAGCGGGAAATGTGTGTGAGCCAGAACTGATGTACCGTCCTTATCGTTTGGAGACTCCCCACGGAGATTTAGCTATTGTATTTCGAGACCACCGTTTATCGGACTTGATCGGCTTTACCTACGGCAATATGAACCCCCGTCAAGCTGCTTCAGACTTGATTGGACATTTGGAGGCGATCGCCCGTTGTTTAGCTGATCATCAAGAAGATGGAGACACTTACTTAGATAAACCCTGGTTAGTAACTATTGCTTTAGATGGGGAAAACTGCTGGGAATATTATCAAAAAGATGGCTTACCTTTCCTGGAAGCTTTGTATAGCAAATTGAGTAAGGATGAAGATATCAAATTAGTCACAGTGGAAGAATTTATCAGTAAATTTCCTCCCACAGAAACCATACCAGTAGATAAACTCCACAGTGGTTCTTGGGTAGATGGCAACTTTACCACTTGGATCGGCGATCCTGTCAAAAATCGGGCTTGGGATATGCTAACAGAAGCGAGAAAAGTCTTAGCCAAACATCCTGAAGCAACAGAAGAAACCAACCCTCAAGCCTGGGAGGCTTTATACGCTGCGGAAGGTTCAGATTGGTTTTGGTGGTTTGGGGAAGGACATTCTTCCAGTCATGATGAAATGTTTGATACTTTATTTCGGCAGCATTTGCGAGGTATATACCATGCCTTAAATGAACCCATACCTTCTAATCTAGATAAATCCGTTGATAAACACGAAATTAAAGGCGATCGCTTACCCCAAAGCTTTATTCATCCTATTATCAATGGAATTGGGGACGAACAAGACTGGGAAAAAGCAGGAAAAATAGAACTTGGTGGTGCAAGAGGTACAATGCACCGCAGCAGTACGGTACAAACCCTGTTCTATGGACTAGATCACCTCAATTTCTATCTCCGTTTAGACTTCAAAACAGGAGTCCAACTGGGTAAAGATATACCAGGAGAATTACACTTGCTGTGGTACTATCCTGATCTCACTACTTACAACAGTCCTGCTCCTTTGGGGGGAATACCTGATGAAGCACCTCTAAATTATTATTTTCATCACCATCTTGGCATTCACCTTTTAACAGAATCTGTATGGTTGGAAGAAGCGGAAGAAAACTGTCATTGGCATATTCGGGCTTGTCGTGCTCAAGCTGCCTACGATCAGTGCTTGGAAATTGCCGTTCCTTGGGCAGATTTACACATCGATCCCGATAGTTCCTTGGAAATACTAGCCGTATTTGGCGATCATGGGGAATATCGCAGTTATGTGCCAGAAGATAAATTTATTCGACTGCAAGCACCCTAGTAATTAGGATAAACGACTAGTCTTCCCCCTCTACCTGGGCGCGATATTCCGCAGCAGAGATAGTTCCTTCTAGTTCATCATCAGGATTATCGACGCGAACTTTGAGTAACCATCCTTCACCGTAAGGATCTTCTGCAATGGATTCTGGAGTTTCTAGTGCGGGTTCATTGCGTTCGATGACTGTACCAGAGACTGGGGGGTATAAGTCTTCTACTGCTTTAACTGATTCGATAGTACCGAAACTCTCTCCTAACTCCAACTCGTCTCCTACTTCAGGTAATTCTAGAAAGACAATATCCCCTAACTGATCGATCGCAAAAGCACTAACCCCAATGGTGGCAATTTCCCCTTCTAAACGGACGTATTCATGACTGTCAAGATACCTCAAGTCTTCAGGATATTCTAGTTCCATCTCACATCCTCTAATAGCAAGCAAATCCTAGTTTATCTGGTTCAGATAGAATTTGTTAAGTTATGCACCTACACTGATTCTATCGAGTACAGACAGTGGTAGGAAGAGCTTCATTATATACAGGTGTGGATTTCAAAGCAACAAAAAAGACGGGGAAAACCCCGCCTGAATCTAGCTTGTTATAATAATGAGATCGCGATCGCCTCGTAATATAGTCTCAAAAGAAATTGAAACGCTTTAAACAAGATAATTCAAAAAGAAGATAGTTTTCTAGACTTGAAATGTCACTTGACCAGAATGCTCAATAGCACCAGAAATACCATCTAGACCTACAGAGAAGTCAGTTTCATCAGTAATGGCAAAGCCGACATCAAAGCCTGGTGCTGGTTTAACCGTATCCTTCGTTCCCACTAATTTTAGACCAGCAACCTCTTCTAACAAGTCAGTGTCAAGGGAGACACTAGTTACACCTGTGCCGATCTTGAGGTTTAAGTCCTCTGGACTGACGTCAGCATGGAGGCGAAGATCCCCAACATCTGCACCTGCTGCATCTTCAATGTTGAGTTCTTTGGCAAATTCAGGAGCAAGCAGCAAATCTGCCTCGTCTATAAGTACACCATCGCTGCCAAGTTCAAACTGGTCAGGGTTTCCGATTTCAAAGAGGACAATTCCTAAGTCAACATTATCCTTGACTAATAAACCGCTGGCATCATCGTCCCTGCGTTCAGCATCAAAGGTAATAGAAAAGTCACCAACATTTACGAATTCAGTTTCCAGAAAAGCTAATTGACCGCCTTCAACTAGGTTTTCATCTCCGCCGATAGAACCATCAGTGAGACTGTGAGCCTGTACATCAAAGATGAATAGTTCTCCTGGGTCTTCACCAAATAAGGAAGAAACATCCAAAATACCCGAAGATTCCCAGTTACCAATATCGTCGGGTTCGGGATCGGTTTGACCTTCGGGAACAGCAGAACGATCTATTTGGGCAACACGAGTTAATTTGCCAGAGTTGGGGTCAAGCTTCCAGATTGATGCTTCCTCACCAGACTCGCTACCAAATAACTCCTTAGGAGAAGTAGCACGGTCTTCATGGATGTAAATGTTACCATCATCAGCCCAATCGAGGTTATCAGGACTACGAAGACCAAAATCAGATCCTTCAAACTGACCATTACCAGCATCATCGCCATCATAAAGAATCTTGATTTGACCATTGAGGGGGTTGCCAGATTCGCTGAAATGAACATCAATTTTGTAGGTAGTACCCCAATTGTCACTGGGGAAAACACTACCGCGTCCGGTAGAAGCTAACACTGCCTGAGTGCCATCCTGGGGATTAGTAGCCACGTCCTCGGGACGGGAGAAGCGGAAAGCACCTACTGCTGCTCCGAGGGCATCCTGTTGAACCTGAGTGGCAAATCCTTGTTCATCGTAGCCGGTCTCATCTTGAATGCTACCATCTCCATCAGTATCCACTGCTGTCCCTGCTAATTCAGGACGGTAATAGTCAATTTCTACGAATTGACCACCAAGACTGTGACCTGTTCCGTTGAACTCTTCGGGATTATTGATATTAGGATCGTCTGCTACCCAAACATAGAGACTGCCATTGGCGAGTCCATTGCGCTCTAGAAAATCGCTACTGTCTGTTTCCTTTTCTCCCACATAGAGTAATAGGGGGGCAGCTCCACGATCATCACCTACCAATAAAGAAATGGTATCTTTGTCCCCTGTATCTAACTCAGTTACGTTTTCCCAAGCAGCCCGTCCCAGCCAAGGTGCAGCGTAGAGAGTATTCGTTTCAGGATCTAAGGCATATTCAGTCCCGCCAGCAGATTCTTCTCCTGTAAAGAAAATATTATCAGTGAAACCACGACCTTCTCCAAACTGATTAGCTTCAATGTAGTGTGCGGAGCAAAAACGGTTAAGTCCTTCAAATTCTAGATCTGATGCTTCGTCAACAACTTCACCAGCGCGATTGATAATGGTGTCAAAGGCAAGACCTGTATCAACAACTTCACGAGTTTCAATATCAATGTCAAAGAAACTCACCCGCGCTCCCGTCAATTCCGTGCCATTAGCTAGAGTATAGGCATAACCAAGATCAGGTTTTAATTCGTGGTTAGCTAATACACGGACAGTGTCGTCATCTAGTGCAAATGCACCCAAACCATCGAGAATACCTGGAGGGGTATAATCTCCTTGGCTACCATCTTCAAAGGTTTCTCCGATAGTAAAAATAGGCTCTACAGAATAGCCATTCAGCCCTGTCATTTGAGCAGGTTGATTAGTTTTACCATCATTTACTAAGTTAGAAGTCACAGCTTTACCTCCAAGATTAGGATCGAGATTTAGGGGTTGTTCTAAGTTAATTAGAATTACTTCGTTGTTATCGATATCTCCTTCTCTTCCTTGAGAAAAGGGATAGTTATTGTCGTTAGCAACCAGAATGGTATTTTCGTCAATAACAACTATGTCTTCGATAGTTTCAAAGGGAAAATCAAAGGTAGTGTTACCATCACCATTTAAATCATCAGGATCGGCAATATTGAGTAAGTCAACTACTAATTCTTTTTCAACAAAACCATCAGCATCGATGTTAGAAATGTCGATTTTGAAGATTTTTTTGAATTCGGCTTCTGCTCCTTGTTTGCCATCTCTTTCGATAACTAAAAATTCAGTATCGTTGATGGGAGTAAAATCACCAATAGGATTACCATCTGTAGTGGGATAGTAGCCAACCAAGCCAGTGAAAGAACTACTTGCAACATCAAATTGATAGATGCGGAGGGAATTTTCTGGATCTTCGTCAACAGTTCCTTCTAATAAGGGATAGAGAGTAGAACGATCTGGGCTAAACGCCATCCCTTCAAATCCACGAGAACCAGCTAGATTAGGTAAATCGTCTCCCAAATCTGGATTCTGGGGAGACTGCACAAATTCATTGGTCAGAGAATCAACAACTGCTACTCCAGTGGCGGGAAAGTCAGTAAAGAAACCATCCACACCCAGTTTGAGCAGTTCCCGGTACTCTTCTTCAGCAGATTCTGGCTCACCATCCACCAGGTAGAGGTGACGCTCTTCATCCCGCATAGTGTAAGTATGTACCTGCAATCCCTCATCATGAGCCCAATCAACAATCGGGACTACCTGACCAGTAATCTCTTTGGTAATTTCGGCAACATCATCACCATTACCATCAACTGGTTCATCTAATTTCTCCGTCAGTCTAAAGGTTTCTTTCCAAGGACCCAAACCTTCGGCATAGTTTTCGGCAATCCAGTCGATAAATGCTGTATTTAAAAGGTCTCCGTAATCAGTATTTTCACGGAGTCCAATGGGAATACCATCGTAGATATCGGGATTTGCTTGAGGATTCCCTGGTCTAAAGTTGAAGGCGACATCATAAACTGATGTCTTGACATCATCAGTGAGCTGTACTAAAGGAATATCGACCCCTGCTGCTGGCATGATTTCATTCTGCAACCGAAGCAAGTTTTCGATCTCAAATGACTGGATGAAAATTCTCTCGGGATCGGTGAAGTCGTTGGCAACCAAGGTGTCAATTAAGAGTTGGCTGGTATCGGCATTTATGGGATTACCATCTAGATAAGTGCCATCTTTCCAAAAGTAGGTAGGATGCTTTGTCTCTGGATAGATACCCACACCCTTTTCTTTTGCTAGAGCAATGACTTCTTCAAAAGTGGGAACTTTCAACCCGTCATCATTAAAGGACTGATCGCGATAATCCCGAGCCTGTAGGGCAGATAGCTGTTTAATTTCCTCTAAAGTAAAATCCTCAGCATACCAGCCACCCACAGCTTTGCCATCTAGGTTCTTAACGGTAAGGCGATCGGCAAATTCAGAGAACTCAAAGACATTGGTGGTATTGGCAGTACCAGCCTTAAGAATGGGTTGACCATCATCATCGAACTTAATGTTACCAGCTTCATCAAGTTCCACCTGTGCCAACGTAGGTTCGTGGCGTGCAATCAGGACACCATCTTTAGTAACTACTAAGTCAGGTTCAATGAAGTCGGCACCTTGCTCAATAGCCAACTCGTAAGCTTCTATTGTATGCTCTGGTAAAGTTCCACTAGCACCACGATGACCGATTACTAGGGGGTCTTGACCGTTTAAAGTGTTGAGGTTAGTAATATTGGGAGTGGGAATGGGTGCTTCTAATAACTTTCCTGTCCCATCAAAATGGAGTAGGTAAGGTCCAAACTCATCTCCGACCCAAATATCGCCACTGTCATCAATGACAAAGGATTCAATATCAAAATCACTGCCAGTAAGTAGACGCTCTTCCCTACCTTCGTTAACAATATCAAAAGGAATAAAATTATCGGGGTCGGCAAGTTGAACGAATGCTTGAATTTCAACACTGCTGTCTCCGTTTTCTACACCCGCAAAGTTGGGATCTACTTGATAGAGGCGGAGAAGATAGTCAGTACTGTTCTCTTTTGTTCCAAAACCGTTATCAGATAAAAACCAGAAAGCACCATTGCCATCAGGGGCAAATTGTACTCCACTAAAGCCTTGTACTGGTTGCCCTTCAAAAGGACCAGTGCGCCCATTGGCGGAGATAGGAGTACCATCACCACTATCTGCACCAGCGGGTGGTCCTTCAGCAAAGGTATCCGCAGGTAAAGAGGCAAAACCTACTAAGGTAGCTGTCGGAATAGAATCAGAATTCATAATTTTTATAATTTTTAACAGGGATGTAGCAATACATAAACCTGCTATCTTGCAACACCAAGTTTTAAGTAAGTGTTTGTAACCAAGAAATACTATACAGTTGGCTATATTTTTATTAGCCTGATACTTTTGAATATTAGTATTTTCTTGGCTTGCCCTTATCTAGAATTCCACTGTTAGATTAAGAAATGACTATCAAATAATTAATAAACAATCAAAAAAGAACTTTAATTCGGAAAAGTAAGATTTGCTTAATTTTTAGGTAAAAAAGACATTAAATAAAAATTAATTATTGTTTAAGTTGGTGTTCTTAGTTATTAAGTTAATAAGTAACTGAGACATAGTAGCTATGCTTACCTACTTAGACATTTTCAGTAAAATAACGGATTTTTTAAGTTTTAATATATATTAATATTCTGTTAAGTTTGATTAAGAAGACGGTAAATCAAATTGATAAAATAGACGAATAATAAAAAATAATATAAATTAAGTAAGCTAAATAACTTCTGATGTATAATAGAGAGCGGATTTATCAAAGAAAACGGAAGGGGCGAAAAACGACAAAATCTTTATTTGATCGTCCTATACTGCTTGAGCAAGTTGAAAATAGGGAAAATTCTCCAGAAAATCAGATTTTAGAACCAAAGATTGAACCCTCTCAAAATCAGTTAGAAGCCCTGCGTCGAGAATTAGAACAAGAAAAAGCCAGAAACCAAGAGTTATCATCTGTCTTATCGGTTACGCAAAAACAGTTAAAAGCGCTACAAACTAAGTTTCCTCAAAGTTTAGCAACTCAAATAGAGTCTCACAATAGTGAGCTATGGTTAGACAAAAATTTAGCTCACAACATTGCTTACAGCCTCAGTTATGAAGAACTATTCCGTTCCATACTCAAGTATCTACACAATAATGTTCCTTGTGACACAGCAGGAATTCTGCTTTTAGAAGAACAAAGCTATGAATTATTTATCCATACTAATCGCAATCTATCAACAGCTGCTCGTTCCCAAATTCAAGAAGCCCTATTATACGAGATTATCCAAATTAGCGAACGCTCCGTGCATCGGCTTCGCCAAGACTGCCCAATAATAGACTCACCTATTTGTTTACACCTTCTGAATACCTCGATTCTTGAATCTATCGAATTATCCATAACAGAAATAGGCTCTTATTACATAGTTCCTATTATCGAAGAATCCGATACAAAAGAAGAAATTTTAGGGCTAATCTATGTAGCCAGAGAAGAACCCCAAGAATTTAGTGATGAGTCAATTCAAGTATTATATGCGATCGCAGAACGTACTGCCATACACACTCAGCAATTAAAATCTATTTTAGAAGCAGAACGCAACAGACTAGAAACCGAGAAAATTCGTCGCGCTTTAGATAAAGAAAAAGAACTTAATGAACTAAAAACCCGCATTATTCGCATCGTTTCCCATGAATATCGCACTCCTCTTACCATTATTTCTCTAGCCACAGATTTATTGGATAGTCAAGATGGAAGACTTAGCGAAACTCAAAAAGCAACCTGTTTCCGTAAAATTCGTGGTGCAACGCAACAAATGCTACAACTACTAGAAGAAACAACCCTAGTAGACAGGGCAAAATCAGAAGATATTGGCTTTAATCCTATTAGACTAGATGTCATAGCTCTTTGCAAGAGATTAATCAACGATTTTCACTTAATTGCCCAGGAAAAACACCAGATTTGCTTTCATTGTGAACATCAAATAGACTTAGTTTGTTTAGACTCCAAGTTAGTTCAACAAATACTAAGCAATTTATTATCCAACGGGATTAAATATTCTCCTATGGGTGGTTCTGTAACCCTAGAACTCAAGAAAGAACAAGATTGGGTTATTTTTGAAGTCAGTGATACTGGTATTGGCATACCGCCAAAAGACTATGATTATCTATTTGATTGTTTTCATCGTGCCAGTAATGTAGGGACTCTACCAGGTACAGGTATAGGACTGACTGTAGTTAAAAAATGCGTTGATCTTCATGGAGGAGAAATAAGTGTGCGATCGCAACTAGATGTAGGAACAACTTTTACTGTCAAATTACCTTTAAATCAGTGACCAGTGACCAGTGATAACTGATAACTGATTACTGATAACTGATTACTGATAACTGATTACTGATTAGCCATTAAATTAACAAACTTATCAAAAAGATAATCCGCATCATGAGGACCAGGACTAGCTTCTGGATGATATTGTACGGAAAAGAAAGGTAAGGTTTTATGTTGGAGTCCTGCAACAGTTTTATCATTGAGATTGAGATGAGTAATTTCTACATCTGCACCCAAAGACTCTGATGCGATCGCAAATCCATGATTTTGACTAGTAATCTCCACTTGTTTTTGTTGTAGTCCTGCGGGTTGATTTAATCCCCGATGACCAAACTTAAGCTTAAAAGTTTCTGCACCCAACGAAAGACCTAAAATTTGATGTCCCATACAAATACCAAAAGTTGGTTTTTTTAACTTTAATAACTCCTTACTAAGAGCAATACCTTCTGTTACCGCAGCAGGGTCTCCAGGACCATTAGAAAGGAAAATACCGTCGGGATTGTGTGCCAAAATGTCTTCTATAGAGCTATTAGCAGGAACGACAATTACTTTGCAACCATAACTAGCTAAACGGCGTAATATGTTTTTTTTCACTCCAAAATCAATCGCCACAACAGTATAGGTTTTAGTTTTTGTAGCAGTGGCAAATTCCCAATTAGATTCAGTAGTTTCTGACCACTCATAGACTTCTTTGGTAGTCACCTCCTTAACCAAATTTAATCCAGCCATAGAAGGTGCTTGTTGTACTTGCAGCAATAATTTATCAGAATCAAGAATTTCTGTAGAAATTCCCCCGTTTATTGCCCCTAAAGACCGAATTTGACGAGTTAAAGCCCTGGTATCAATGCCATAAATCCCAGGAATATTCCATTGTTGAAGATAATCAGGGAGAGATTGGGTAGAACGCCAATTACTGGGACGATAGGTAACATTACGAGCGATCGCTCCTTTAACCTGGGGTCTTGCTGATTCTTCGTCTTCTGAATTTACTCCTGTATTACCTAGTTCAGGATAAGTAAAAGTAACTATCTGACCGCGATAACTAGGGTCTGTCAAGACCTCTTGATATCCTGTCATCCCAGTATTAAATACCACTTCCCCTACAACAGTACCTTTTGCGCCAAAAGACCAACCGCGATAAACGCTTCCATCGGCTAAAACCAAGATTGCTGGTCGTTTATTTCCTTGTGCCATAGCTTGTAATAAGTAAAGTATTTAGTTTTTTGTTCACAAAACAATCTATCAGCTATATTGAGCAAATGGAGTTGACCTCAGCAAAAAATCATCTTTTGCAGACATAGAGATAGAAAGCTGTAGAGTCAATTCATGAATTGATCCTACGCCATTATGTAAAACATTTCTCATAATGAATCTTCCTCCACAATACTTATTTTTATTAATAACTACCGCTTATCATCTCTTTGCCAGCTTACAAGAAAAAAATAATCAACCGCCACCAGGTAAATTAATTGATCTTGGTGGTTATCGCTTACATTTATATTGCCAAGGTCAAGGCAATCCAACAGTAATTATCGATCACAGTTTAGGAGGAATTGAAGGTTATTTTCTGATAGATTCTCTAGCTAAACTTACTCAAGTATGTATCTATGATCGTCCTGGTTATGGCTGGAGCGATCGCAGTCCCCAAAGTCGTTGTAGTAAAGATATTGTCCAAGAATTAGATCTATTATTGACTAAAGCTCATATTGAACCACCTTATATTTTAGTTGGGAATTCTTTTGGTAGTTATAATGTACGTCTCTATGCTCATCTTTTTCCTGAAAAAGTAGTAGGAATGGTCTTGACTGATGGCTTACATGAAACTGCGATGTTAACCATGTCACCAAAAATAATTGCTTTAAAATTATTCTTTTTATCAGGATTTTTGATGTCGGTGCTTGGCTCACTATTAGGTATTATTCGATTTTTGGGAATATGTGGTGTTTTTGAATTGTTAAAACCACAACTAAAAAAGTTTCCTAAGCCAACTATAAAGCAAGTAAAAAAATCTTTTTATAGCTATCGTCACTGGTTAACGATGGCACAAGAAATATGGAATCTTAATCGTAGTGGTAAACAACTAAAAGTAGCTAATAATTTCGGCAACTTACCAATAGTTAGTATCAAATCTCAAACCTTTTTACATCCTTCTATCCTTAACTGGTTTTTCCCGTTAGCAGCAACAGATAAATTACGAGACAAAATGCACCAAGATTTAAGCCAACTATCAAGTAACTATACCCAACTTAACGCTAATCACAGTAGCCATTTTGTTTGGCTCGATCAACCAGAAATAATCACCCATGCAGTAGAAATAATCATATCCCATACTAATCAAAAATAGAATCTCTCAACCTCTCTGCGACTTTGCGACTCTGCGTGAGATAATTTTCAATCTATAGCCTAAATGATAAATGTTAAATGATGCCAGACTCCCAAGCTATTAACAATGCTGTAGCAAAACTTTATAATACTTATCCTTTCCCTCCCGATCCTCTTACTGACGATACTCCCCCAGGCTACAATTGGCGATGGAATTGGATCACTGCTTACAATTTCTGCACAGGAATCAAACCACCTCGTCAGGATATTCGTATTTTAGATGCTGGTTGTGGTACAGGTTCAGGTACAGACTATCTTATTCACCTCAACCCGGAAGCGGAAATAGTAGCTATTGATATTAGCCAAAAAGCTTTAGAAGTAGCCCAAGAAAGATGTAAGCGGTCTGGTGTCATCGCAAAACACAGTAACCCCATCACTTTTCACCATCTTAAACTAGAAGAAGCTACCCAATTATCAGGAGAGTTTGATCTGATTAATTGTGTGGGAGTATTACATCATTTACCCGAACCAGAAAAAGGGATTCAAGCCTTAGCTAAAAAACTTGTTCCAGGGGGATTATTACATATCTTCGTCTATGCAGAATTAGGACGGTGGGAAATTACTCTCATGCAAAAAGCGATCGCCTTACTGCAAGGAGAGAAAAGAGGCGATTACAAAGACGGCGTACAAGTAGGAAGAGATATCTTTGCTAGTTTGCCTGAAAATAACCGTCTTTTACAACAAGAAAAGGAAAGATGGGCTTTAGAAAATCATCGGGATGAAGCCTTTGCTGATATGTATGTTCATCCTCAAGAAATTGACTACAATATCGAGACTCTATTTGATTTAATTGATGCCTCGGGCTTAGAATTTGTCGGGTTTTCTAATCCAAACTATTGGAATTTAGCAAGACTAATTGGTAAATCTCCAGAATTAATGACAAGGGCTAAAGATTTAAGCGATCGCGAGTACTATCGTCTCATAGAATTACTCGATCCCAGCCTAACTCATTACGAATTTTTCCTGACTCGTCCCCCTCTACCCAAAATAGATTGGTCAGATGATGAGATGTTATTAAAGGCTATCCCCAAACGTCATCCTTGTATGGAAGGTTATCCAGGGCGTAACTTTTTTAACTACGACTATCAAATGGTTAATATTTCAGAAGCGGAATTAGAATTCTTACAGGCTTGTGATAATAACTTAGAAGCCAAACTGACAGTAAAAGAACTCCTGAGTAACCGAGATTTAGACTTAACAGAAGTGCGATCGCTTCAACAAAGACAACTGATAATCTTGAGTAGTAGTTAGTTTTGCTCTCTTGCAATCAAGATCTTTTCCCTCGAAATTAACCAAGATTTATCAAACCCTAGTATAGATTTAAGCTGTTTGAGAAAATTTAATTTATTGTCCCACTACCATGATAAGATGGCTCATGGTTTGAATTTGTATCGGTAACTGCAAAACTTTGTAGTCTGGTTACAACTTCTAACCAAAGTACAAGCAAGAATGAGTCAGTCGCCGAGTGCTTTGTCTAATCAATCTCCAGAAACCACACTAAAACAACCAGAAGAGCTGACTCAGGAGAGTTCTCCCTCGAATGAGCAGGGAAATCCCATGGCAGAGTACTATCAACTGCAACGCACGTTGTATTTTTATACTCTGACTTTGATGGGGATAATTTTTGTTCCCGTCTGGTATTTTTACTCCCTCAACACTGCTCTTAACTATTTATTAGGAGCTTTCGTTGGTGTAGTTTATCTGAGATTTTTAGCCAAGGATGTTGAACGCCTAGGTCAACAAGAACAGCGTCTCGGCAGCAAGGGATTAGGAATCTTCGTAATCTTGATTATTGTCGCTAGTAAATGGCGACAACTGAGCATTCTTCCTGTATTTCTGGGGTTTCTTACCTTTAAAGGTGCGATCATTTTCTATATGCTGCAATCGGTCTTTTTGCCCAGTAAGCAATTAGATAGTGATCCAGCAAAAATAGGCGATTCAAGGGAATCCTCGGCTAACTAAAAATTGATTGTTTTTCAACTCTAGGTGCATGGAAATTCTAGGTAGTTTAACTATACTGAATACTTTTACCCTAGCAGAACTGGAAGTTGGCGAACATTTCCTCTGGAAAATCGGTAACTACACAGTTCACGGACAGGTTTTTCTCGTTTCTTGGATAGTAATCGGTGCTTTATTAATAGCTTCTTTGGCTGCAACTCGGAATATTCAAACTGTTCCTAGTGGTATCCAAAATTTTATGGAATATGTCCTAGAATTTATCCGAGACTTGACTAAAAACCAGCTAGGGGAAAAAGAGTATCGTCCGTGGGTGCCTTTTATTGGCACTTTATTCCTGTTTATTTTTGTGTCCAATTGGGGAGGAATTTTAGTTCCCTGGAGACTCATTGAGTTACCCTCTGGTGAACTAGCTGCACCAACCAATGACATTAATACAACCGTTGCTTTAGCCTTACTAACTTCTTTGGCATATTTCTACGCAGGGTTGCGAAAAAAGGGCTTGGGATACTTTAAAAGGTACATTGAACCCACTCCCATTCTGATGCCAATAACCGTCTTAGAGGATTTCACCAAGCCTCTCTCCCTAAGTTTCCGTCTTTTTGGTAATATTTTGGCAGATGAATTAGTAGTTGCCGTATTAGTACTACTGGTTCCATTATTCGTGCCACTACCATTAATGGCGTTAGGGCTTTTCACCAGTGCTATTCAAGCTTTAGTGTTCGCAACTCTAGCAGGTGCGTACATCCATGAAGCTTTAGAAGGTCATGGTGAATAGAACCACTAGATTTTCTAGTGTGTCTCGATTTAACTTGTGGGTTTCCTTGTGCGTGAAATACCCCTAAGGTTGCTCCTCAATTCAGAAGCCAATTGCAGGTTTCAACCCATTTTGTAAACTCTTGGTACTTCAAATTTAAGGTAGGAAAATTATCATGGATATTAACTCTGCTTCCGTAATCGCTGCTGCTTTAGCAATTGGTTTAGCTGCTATTGGCCCTGGTATCGGTCAAGGTAACGCTTCTGGTCAAGCAGTAGCAGGTATTGCTCGTCAGCCTGAAGCTGAAGGCAAAATCCGGGGAACATTGCTCTTGACTCTAGCTTTCATGGAATCCTTGACTATCTACGGTCTAGTAGTCGCTCTAGTATTACTTTTCGCTAATCCTTTCACATAAACTTTTTTAAATTGTTAGAGGCGCGTTGCAACAGTGTCTCTATCTTGGTTTGACGGTGGGGGGTGGAAGGAGGACTTCAATTACTTTATCCTATGGGATTAAAACAACGTAGTGAGGGAAACTCCCCTGTGTCGCAACGCAGGTATAAAGTTACGGATATGAATTCCGCAACCGTCCCCTCCCTTTGTAATCCCCGTCCAGCCGCCGTGTTGACTGTTCAATCCCAATTTGTCACCTAAAAAATGTTTGATTTTGATGCAACTTTGCCTTTGATGGCAGTGCAGTTTTTGTTGTTGACAGCACTATTGAACCTAGTATTCTACAAGCCTTTAACTAAAGCCTTGGATGAAAGAGATGCTTACATCCGAAACAACCAGGCAACCGCTAAAGAGAGCCTAGCCAGGGCAGAAAGCTTAGTTAAAGATTATGAGGCACAAATAGCAGCAGCTAGAAAAGAATCTCAATCAATTTTAGAAAAAGCTCAGGCAGCAGCTAGAGAAATTGTGGCTCAAAAAATAGCAGAAGCCCAAAAAGAAGTTCAAGCTCAAAAAGAACAGGCTGCTGATGAGATACAACAACAAAAAGCAACTGCACTATCCACTTTAGAGCAACAAGTAGATTCTCTCTCTCGTCAAATCCTAGAAAAAATCCTAGGACCCGAACTGGTTAGGTAATCCAGTTAAAAACAACACAATGAGATTCAAGGTCTGGGTATGATAGGGACTCTTTTATATTTAGCAGAAGCACATTCAGAGGTTGAAGGTGGTTTTGGTCTGAACCTAAACATTTTACAAACTAATATAATCAACCTCTCAATTTTAGTAGGAATTCTGTATTACTACGGAAGCAAAATTGTTAGCAACATTTTGAGCGAAAGACGTTCTAAGATCGCCCAACAAATTCAAGAAATTGAGCAAAAGCAAAAAACTGCTGCTGCTACTTTAGCTCAAGAGCAGGAAAAATTAGCTGAAGCCAAGCAAACCGCCGATAAAATTCGCCAAGAGGCTGAAGCTAACGCTGAAAAAGTCAAAGCAGCAATTTTAGCTCAGGGGGAAAAAGAAGTAGAGCGCCTCAAAGCGAGCGCAACGGCAGATCTTAGTTCGGAAGAAGCAAAGGCGATCGCTGAACTAAGACAACGAGTTGCAGCTTTAGCTCTGGAAAGAGTTGAATCTCAACTACCTGGTATGCTAGATGAGTCTGCTCAAACAACACTAATCGATCGCAGTATCGCTCAGGTAGGAGGTGCTTAATGAGTAAAACTCTAATTAGTTCGGAAATTGCCGAACCCTATGCTCAAGCGTTAATGTCTGTAGCGCAACAACATGATCTAACCGAACAGTTTGGCAATTCTTGTCGCGATATCGAAAGCTTAATGGAAGAGTCGCCAGATTTTAGAGATTTTATGGCTAATCCTATAGCTAATCCTGAAGCCAAAAAAGCAGTATTACGCCAAGTGTTCGGGGATGCAAATCCTTACTTTATCAATTTCTTAATGCTATTGGTAGATAAGCGACGCATTATCTTTATCAAAGAGATTGCAGCCCAGTTTTTGAATTTACTGAGAAAGTTAAACCAAGTAGCTTTAGCGGAAGTGATTTCCGCTAAAGAGTTAAACGACGGACAAAAACAAGCTTTGGTTGAAAAAGTTAAAAGCATTACAGAAGCTCGTGATGTAGAACTTAAAATTACTATTGAACCCGACTTAATTGGTGGTGTAATCATTAAAGTTGGTTCTCAAGTCCTTGATGCTAGTGTCCGAGGACAACTACGACGGATCGGAATGAGTCTCAGTAGTGTTGTTTAAACTTAGTACTTACAACCCACTTTCAAACCTTAACTAATTTTTCCACACTCACAATTTACTAACAACTGATAAGGAATATGGTAAGTATCAGACCAGACGAAATTAGCAGCATTATTCGTCAGCAAATTGAATCCTATACTCAAGAAGTTCAAGTTTCTAACGTTGGCACAGTCCTCCAGGTGGGTGATGGTATCGCTCGCATCTACGGTCTGGAACAAGCAATGGCAGGCGAACGATTAGAATTTGAAGACGGCACTGTTGGTATCGCTCTTAACTTGGAAGAAGACAATGTTGGTGCGGTATTAATGGGTACTGGCTTTGGTATCCAAGAAGGTAGTACCGTTAAAGCTACTAGTACAATTGCTTCAATTCCCGTAGGAGAAGCACAAATTGGTCGCGTACTAAATGCTCTGGCTGAGCCGATTGATGGTAAAGGTGATATCAATACTAGTGAAACTCGCCTGATCGAATCTATGGCACCAGGGATTATTGCTCGTAAGTCTGTGTGTGAACCACTGCAAACTGGGATCACAGCAATTGATGCGATGATTCCTATTGGTCGTGGTCAACGGGAGTTAATTATCGGCGATCGCCAAACAGGTAAAACTGCGGTAGTTGTTGACACCATCATCAACCAAAAAGAGGAAGATGTAATCTGTGTTTATGTAGCAATTGGGCAAAAAGCTTCTACTGTGGCTCAGGTAGTTGGCACTCTAGAAGAGAAAGGCGCAATGGACTACACCGTCGTAGTTGCTGCTAACGCTAACGACTCTGCAACTCTGCAATATCTTGCTCCCTACACAGGTGCGACTATTGCAGAACACTTCATGTACCAAGGTAAAGCAACCTTGATTATCTACGATGACTTGACCAAACAAGCTCAAGCCTATCGTCAGATGTCTTTGCTACTCCGTCGTCCTCCCGGTCGTGAAGCTTATCCTGGAGATGTATTCTACTTACACTCTCGCTTATTAGAGCGTGCTGCGAAACTCAACGATGAATTAGGCGGTGGTAGCATGA
Organism: Xenococcaceae cyanobacterium MO_234.B1; assembly: GCA_030064915.1. Lineage (GTDB taxonomy): Bacteria > Cyanobacteriota > Cyanobacteriia > Cyanobacteriales > Xenococcaceae > JASJCP01. The sequence continues at coordinate 1,507 of JASJEK010000212.1, read as the reverse complement.
CAGCCTTACCTATCATTGAAACTCAAGCTGGTGACGTATCTGCTTACATTCCCACCAACGTAATTTCTATTACGGACGGTCAAATCTTCCTCTCTAATGACTTATTTAACGCTGGTTTCCGCCCCGCAATCAACGCAGGTATCTCTGTATCCCGTGTCGGTTCGGCTGCTCAAACTAAAGCGATGAAGCAAGTAGCAGGTAAATTGAAGCTAGAATTAGCTCAATTTGCGGAACTAGAAGCATTTTCTCAATTTGCTTCCGACCTAGATGAAGCTACTCAAAATCAGTTAGCTAGAGGTGAACGTTTGCGCCAAATTCTCAAACAGCCTCAAAATTCTCCTCTCTCTGTACCAGAGCAAGTAGCAATAGTTTATGCTGGCTTAAATGGTTACATTGATGACATTCCTGTAGAAAAAGTAACTGAATTTACTCAGGGATTAAGAGAGTATTTGGCAAATAACAAAGCTAAATATGGAGAAATCATTGCTTCTGAGAAAAAACTAAATGACGAAGCCGAAAGTATCCTCAAAGATGGGATTACTGAGTGCAAACAAGCCTTTATGGCTGCTTAAACACCTACGAAAAACCTATACAAACTTAGTCATGTCTAGGAATGTATTTTGTCGTAGGTTGCAGAATCAGAATCTGTTTATAGATTCTACCTTGATTGAGTCATGACACCCTTGGATGAACGCCAGTCCACTGCTCCTCGCGCGTTCCTTAGCGGAGGAAACCTCCGCAGGGTCGCTCGTCTGTCGTTGAAGATTAAGGAACAGGCAAAAAGGTTTATAGCCCTAGTGTCTTCAGCTTAAAAAGCTCAAAAAAGTTTTTCGAGGCACACTTGATCCGAATTTTCGGAGTTAATCACAACCATATGATTAAGTCAATAAGCATCCTTTGTTGCAAAATGAGGGGTGCTTATTGTTATACAAATTAAATAGCCTCGCGGGCCCCGCCCTTCAGGGAATAGGGACGGGGTTCATAAACGCCTGGGGAAACCCCAGGCGACGACCCCTCATGAGAGCGAGGGCAGGGATTAGATGTCCAAGTTCGATAGATGTTACTTTTCAAAACTTTATATACCAAGCATTTGAGACATTGTAAAATATTTTCAGTGTCAGAAATCTAGCTATAAATTGCTGTAACTTGACGAGCGGGCCCCGCGCCGCCGTTAGGCGCAAGGGAATGGGCGAGTCGTGGCACCAATAGCGCACCTGGACAATTTGAAGTATGGGGTTCGATACAAGAGTTGTATTGGTAAAACTTCAAGCGTACCTAGATGTTTGAGTATTTCCATAATACGTTAGTACCGATGGTCTATCGGGAAAAGAAATTGACTGTCAAGTCAAGGGGCTGCGGGCGGAATTTACTTCCGCCCTTTAAAAGCCCCGTCGTACTGTCGGGGATAGATAGTAGCTGCTGTGTATCTAGATAAGTGGCGCGGCGGTGCCGGGATGGGGGGAGTATTTTGCCAAGGTTTATCTACTTAGACCTAAGATTAAATGTA
>JASJEK010000211.1 GCA_030064915.1 Xenococcaceae cyanobacterium MO_234.B1 | reverse complement strand
AATTCGATACCATTAGATTCAATCCTGGGGGTAAGCTACCCGATAGAGAGGAACTAAAAGCCAAACTCAAACAGAAAGTAATCGGACAAGAAGCTGCTATCGATACTTTAGTTCGCATGGTTATGGGCAAGTTAGCAGCTAAAAACTCCAAGCCTTTAGTTGTCTTTTTGCCGGGTCCTACTGGAACAGGTAAAACCGAACTCTCTAAAGCCCTAGCTGAAGCCTTAGAAACCAAGCTAACTCGCTTTGATATGGGGGAATACGCCGAAAGTCATAAAGCCAGTAATTTATTTGGTTCTCCTAAAGGTTATGTAGGTTCTACTGATGGTGGTGCTTTACCTAATGCACTAAGACAGAGTAAAAAGCGTTGTGTTTTACTATTCGACGAGGTTGAAAAAGCACACTCTAGCTTATGGAGACAGATGTTAGCCTTCTTTGATGAGGGACGAGTTAGCGATACTATTGGTCAAACATTAGCACCCAAGAATACTATCTGCTTGCTCACATCTAATATTGAAGCGGATAAAATAGCCGACAATCCAGAATCAGCCAAGGATATCATCAAACAATGTGGTTACTTTCCCCCTGAGTTTCTCGGCAGAATAGATAAAGTTATTCCCCTACTGCGTCTGGGTGAAGCAGATACAGCCAGACTGACGGTAGTATTAGCCAAAAAAGTAGCCAGTGAATTTGATATTAGCCTGATTATCGAACAGGAAGCCCTAGAACACCTGGTTAATGTCACCTTTGATGAAGCTCAAAAATATGGTGGCAGAGGAATTATGGAAAAAGTTAAAGACTTAATTGCCGATGACCTAGTCGATCTTCAAGGTAACAGCATCTTTCAAGCCCGTCTAGTAGTTAAAGAAAATCAATTAAGAGCAGTTCCCCTATTAGTAAAAGCCAATTAAGCAATGAATAATATTAATAATAGAGCCAGTTCTTTCTGGCAAAGATTAAAGCATTATACAGCTTTTATCGTGCGCTATATAGTTTTTATAGGGCGCAAAAATCCCTTAATAGCTGTAATAATGATTGCTGTATATGCAGTATTTTTCTATCAAGCCTTTCTCAGAAATACGTTATCTTTTCAGAGTAATAATAATTTACCTCTACCTTCACAGCCTGCTTCTACATATACACCAAGCCCTAATCCTTCAGTAGTAAATAGTCAACTGTCCAGACAATCAATAATCGAACAGAGATTAAAAGAACAAGAAATAGCAATATTAGAAGAAGAAGAAAGGCAAATCAATCAAAAAAGAATTGAAGCTTCCAAAGAGAAACTTAAAAAAGGTGATGTTTTTGTAGGGGAATTAGTTTATACACTATATGGAAAAGAGGAATCAACAGAACCAATTAAATTAGAAGTAAAAGCTATTGTAGGCTCGACTTATTTGGTTAAATTCTCCAACCCTAATGATGAAAGAGTCAGTCAAATATTTGAAGGTAATTTAGTGTCAAAATTGACAACTCCTCAAAATTCACCTTTATATATTAGAGAATCGACCCAGTATGCCAGTCTATATTTTAAATCTCGCTCTCCTCAAAACTTAGGAGGTAAAGCCTGGAATTTTTATCAATACGATACTAAGTTAGTTCTTGTTCCTACAGAGTTAGGATTTGATGGTAAAGTGGAATCTTCAAGACACGGCGAGCGTTCTTATACATATAAAATTGTTCTGAGGAATGACGCTCTTTAGTTGTAATTTAATTAACAATAAGTATCAATCATGATAGAAGAAATAGATAAAGACTACAACTACGAAGAAGAATCAAGAAAATTCAATTCTCAAAAGAAGAAGCAAGATAAATTCGATAAAGATGCTGAATCAGAAAATATTATTCGACCAGAAGTAAATACCAATCTTCAGAATCAACAACACAATAATAAACAATATAAATTCGATGTAGATGTTGATTTATCTAGGGCATAGAACTTAGAAAGTGGGAAGCCAAAAAAAACTAGGGGGCAAAATGGACGCTTACTGACAATTAAAACGTAGTAAATCCGTTATCACTCTAAAATTAGATCTACGTATTTAAGCCTTTTTAGATAATATAAAAAACTTCTCCACTCCATTTTGATTCCTAGAAAAAAAGCCAATGAAATTTATGAAACAAGTGGTAAACCCTATCGGATAAATGTGGTAGCTTTAGCTACTAAAATCCATCAGAAAACTGAAGAAAATGTCCAAATAATCAACCAAGAAAAATACCGAGCTTGGAAAGAATCTAAATCTCAAGGAGGGATGGTAAAAATTGAGCTTGAGGATTTGGAAAGAATCAAAGGACAACCTTTGTTGGCAGGAGAAAATCCTCAGCAAAAAGTCAGAATGAGTTTTGATAAATATGCCAAACTATCGTTCCGTTATTTGGGGGCTGACGGGTGAAAAACGAACGGAACATTTGAGGAAGATTGAGGAGCACCTTACCCGACTGCTTCAAAGAGCGCAACATTTTGGAGCATTCCTTCTCGCTGGAGCAATTTATAGTTCACTTGCTGAACTTTTTGCCATAGGAGGAGAAGTTAACCAGGCATTTAGAATATTTGAGAACTTAACTAATGCCTATCGGGAGTCTAACAATGCTGTTGGAAACGCTTGGTGCTTGATGTGTCAAGGGGACTTACTTGCGTCTCCTGCACCCCTTGGTAAGCCAATTTTGTTTGGCTATCATCTGAGTAATTCGACTACCTATACTACAGTCTCAGCAAATCCTCAGTTATTCGATCGTTCAGCCATCGATCGAGATCGCGCCCGTACATTCTACAGGGAAGCCCAACAATATTTTGCCGCAACGGTCGCGCGTCGAGGAGAAGGCATGGTGCTGTTGCGACTCGCTTATCTTGATGCTACAGCAGAGGAGTAGCAACAGGCGGCTGAAAGTTATGAGAAAGCACGACAGCATTTTGTAGCTACTGGCGATCGCATTAACGAAATGGCAGCAGAAGCAGGATTGTTGTGGACGAACACACAGCTTGGTAAACCGGAACGCAAATTGGAAGCTCAAGTTAAGGAACTAGCCAGTATAGCTAAAGATAATGAGGCAATCGCTCAAGGCTTGAGTTGGGGATTAGCGTTTGCCTATGGAGGACGAGATGCACTAAGTACTAGAGGAGATGTAGAAGTTGCCCTAAGTTCTGCACGCCTTGCCCAAACCATTTTTGAGGTTTTTGATACCCCTCTGCGACAGGCTCAAATTTATAGCGATCGCGCTGAGGCTTTAGCCGTTGTTGAAGATTTTGAGGCGAGTTTGCTGGAAATGGAAAAAGCCCTTGTTTGCCGGACCCAAATCAAGTCTTGAAGAACTAATTGTTAACTTTCAACCGCCTGATTCCTTTAGTGTCAAGATAGCTTTTAGGAGTTCGGAGAGGATAATTTTTGAGGAGCATACATTCACGGTCGCAGATATATTAGCGTGGCCGGTGAGTACCGAACCCCTTTTGAGAACCAAAAGACTAGAAATTGGTCTTTTATTGCCATCAGATGAACCAGAAATCATTGATTTCATAAGAGAGCCGAATGTCTGGAAGATGAGAGGTGAACGCTATTCGCCTCTTGTGAACATCCACTCCATCTATCAGAGTAATGACCATGAAGTTCCTTGGTACAGGTATCACTTTGTTCTTCAAATGCGTCAGAGCAAAAAGCCAATTGGGTTTATCAGCTTTTATCAAATCTCACAACCTAGCTTAGTGACCCCTCTCATTAGCCAGACTCCCTATGAACCGGTCATGCTTAGCTATGGACTCAGAGAGCCCTACTGGGGACAAGGTCTGATGTTTGAGTCCCTCTCTGCCTGTGTACCCTGGTTTGTTGCCAGTCAGACTGTGCGCGAACTGGTAGGATTTGCAGAGATTAATAACCGAGGGTCCCGTCGCATTTTGCAAAAGCTTGGACTACAAGAATATGAACTGTTGGAAAACCCGAGAATCAGTGCTGACCTGAAAGATAGGTATAAATTTATCGTCTACAAAAAAAGATATAGATAAATTTATCGTAGCGATGAATAGTAATGTTTTTAGATGGTTTTTAATCATGAAAATACAGCGCACAATTTACTGGAACAAACTGGCAGAGATCGAAGAACTAAAGGAGTTTTTTGAAGAAGATTACCAAGGATTTAAAAAGCTCATAGAAGATCACATTGAAGAGTTTGAAAAATTTTCTGATGAAGCTCTAGATAAATTTGCCAAACTGCGGGTAATAGAAGTAACCAACGGTTGTACTCAGTGGGCATTTCGTCGCGGAGATCAAGAATGTTTATCGGTAGAACAGACCCGTGAATGTATGAATCTAGTCATGGGTTTTATGAAACGGACAGAATTATATTTCCCCAGTGAAGGCCAAATTGAATTTGACGACGAACAAAAAGCATTTATTCAAGCAGGGCGATCACTCTACAAAGATGCATTTAAAGACAATATTAAGGAGTCAGAGCGGAAATACTACGCAGCATCTACGGCCCAGTTCATTGTCTATGGCCATGAACGGATGCAGCGAGCCATGACATTAGTCAAGCAAGATTATGAAACTCTCTTTTCGCTTTACTATATTGAACGGGGACAAAAATATATTGCTCCCTATTTAGAAGGATTTGAATAGTCTTTCTTCACTTATCAAAACTTTGCTGACACCATCGCAGGACTTGGGCAAAGTAGATCATTTTTCAGTGACCAGTCATCGGTTAAGCTGTTATCACATTAGCGAGTATTTTTTCTGATAATTCAATATTTTGTTATCATGAATACCTTTTAATACGATAGACAGGCTTCCCCCAAAATAAGGTAATAACTCTTGTAATAAATCCATAGCTTTCTCAAGAATTAGAATCTGACCCAAACCATCATCTTTACAATCAAATGAATTAAGCTAAACAAAGTCATGTAAATGAAAGCCAAGAACAACATGGTCGATGGATGTTGTTCCCGAAAAATTGATGCTCAAATCTCTTCCTTTAGCTAGTTTGTTGTTTTGACTGCTCAAAGTATCGCCATCAGCATATAATTCATAAGTCATATTTACTGTTACTCCTGACCATCCATTAAAATCCACATAATAGTCTTTAGGGGCATTATCAATTAACGTGATACTTGAATTTAACGGCGGTTTGGTTAAGGTTTTGTCGAATAAAATAAAATTGTTCATGGTGCTAGTTCCGTCCATAATAATCTCAGGTTCGCCAAAGATTGAGTATCTATTGGTTCTGAGAAAACTATTATTTCTTAGGTCGTAATAGGTCGTAACGTTGGTCATAACATGACTATTAAAGGTATTAATTACCAAGCTTCTTTCATCAGCTATAACAAAAGTTCCAATATCATTGACTGTGCATTTTTCAAATTTACCCTGAGCATTTACTAGTTTAATTGCCGAAGTTAAGTCGGCTGAATTACTGTTGTTGAAAACTAAGTCACTGCCAAAAGTCTGGAATTTAATATCTGTATTTTCACCATACAAAATTTCCTCGTTATTGCTGGCGCTGGTATCAAAATTACAAGGGGGGACAAACTCAAAAAAACTATTGCTGTTAATTATTTTTAGCGGTTCTCCGTCGGCAAAAAAATCACATTTAGTAAAAGCTATCCTTAAGGGATATTGAGGGTTGGTTTTTATTAATTCACCACCATGATTAATCATAAAGTTATTGGCTTGATTTGTCGTAAATGTAATCGAAGCTCTGTTGTTTTTGCCCTTTCTAACCACTAAAGTCGTTAAACGAGACAAATCAATTGTTTCTGTAATTGTTCCGATAACATTGATTGATAAAGATTGAGGAAGATTCTTACTATTTAAAGTTTCAATTAATTTCCCCAAAGTTAAAAATGGAGTCCCTGCGCTCAATCCGTCATTGCTATCACTTCCAGAGTTTAAATCAAGATAGAAAAAAGAGGGGTCGGGAAAAGATTCAGCTATCCCACCCAAACTTTGATTAATGATAATAATATCGTTTTCGGTTGTAGTGACTCTACCGTCTAAAGAACTGATTGAAGTGCTGTTATTTGTGACTGAAGTTTGTAAGTTGGTAAAATTAGTATTTAGCGTATTAATAGAAGCTATATTAGTAGTAATACTAGAGCTGTTACTACTAATACTAGTTGTGTTATCCCCCGTCGTAGTTTGTAACGTTGTAACACTATTTTGTAAGTTAGTTATGTCTGTAGAATAATCGACAGCAGCAGCACTTTCTATGGTGCTTATATCAGCTTGAAGCAAATCAATTAAAGTATTAAAAAGGTCATAGAAGTGACTGATATTCCCACCACTGCTTGAGGTTGGAGCAATTGGAGCGTCATTAATTCCTGTAAAAATTGGTACTTTTCTATTTTGATAGTCAACCATGATTAATTCCCTAATATAATATTATTGTCAAGTAATTGTTCATTAGTTAATAAGCTCAAAAAACTGGATTGATTAACTAATAAAATTTCATTAGTTAGTAAATCTTCATTGGTCAAAAGTCCCAAAACATTCTCTGTCGGCTGTGGTTCTATTGCTGGGATGATGACAGGAGCTTGATAGCTGGTTACAACTCTTATAACGCTATTGAGATAGTTGTCCCCCAAAAGCCACCTATCTAGGTCAATTGGAATAGAAACATTAAGTTTAACTTTGGCTGATTCAGGGGAACTTTTTAGAAAAGAAAGGGTAACGATTTTATTGTTTTTATCTTCAATAGAAGCTAATAAGACAAAAGCATAATATAATAAATATTTTTCAAAAGTATTTATTGAATTCTCATCATAGTCTGGAATATTTGGGATACTCGGAATACTAGAAGTTACGCTGTAATTTAACTGGTTGGATAAGTCAGGAGTAATAGCCGAAAACTCGATGACATTATCAATTAAGTTTCCCCCTTCTGTGTAAAACTTATAGGCATCAAAGGACAGTAAGGCATCAATATCTAGATCAGAGGTATTATCCCGATTAATGCTTACGTTTAGCCCGACATCACGGCTTTTGTTGTTGCTATTATCAGTCCCTACAATAGCAGCCCGTAGAGCCAACGCAGCAAAGACAATCGCCCGCTCCACAGTATCGATGTTTAAGGCTTCTATTTCACTTTTAGGGATTAACGCAACCATAAAAACCTTTATAAATAAACTAATGCCGTATTGACATAGACTGGTTTGCCAGTAATAGAAATTGACCGAACAGCTAAATTAGTTTTGACTTGATAAATCGGTTTAGGAGATAAAATTAATTCCCCATCGGAAGGCGTATAACCAGATAAAAATAAGCTGATAGTTCTTAAAACGTTTCTGTTATTTCTATCTAATAATTGAAGGATTGTTTGGACATAGGTAATCTTGTAATTACTCCTACCTTCTTGTATTAAGTGACTGTCATCATCAACAATATCCGCCGAGATGCCAGTAACTAAAATATCGTGTTGCAATTGAGTTGATAAATCAATTTCTTTTGGTTCATTTTTAGTTAAAGAGCCAATGGTAATAATATCTCTACGTTCTACTGGAGAAAACCGATACACTAGTCCAGCTTGTTCAATACCGGCAAAAGTATATTGTCCACTTTGGAAAGGTCTTAGGTTTAATTGTTCGCCACTCATAAGAATTCTTCGTTAAGGTCTAACCTAGCTTTTAATGCTGTTTCTAATTCATTTGATTCATTGGATGTAATTAAGTTTTTAAGAGCTTGAAATAAAGTAAAAACTCCCGCATCTAATTGATTTAATTGAGTCAGAAAATTAAAGTCAATATTTGATAGAGAATCTTGTAAGACAACAATTTGTGATATTACATCGGATAAATCATCAGCCAAATCCAGGTAGCTATTATCCAAGTTCTGGGAGATTGTATTGAGTTTATTGATGATTTCTGATAAATCAACTTCCCCCAGAGAAATATTGTCAACTGATTGTTGAATGTCAGTTAATATGTCCTCTAAAAAGGATATCTCTTCTCCCAAATACTTCCAGACTATTACCTGGACATCTTCAAAATAAGTTCGGGGATAAAAAATTAAATTGGAGGGATAATTGGCATTTTCTTTTAACTCAACTAAATTGATACTGTTTAACTTCAAATAGTGACTATTTAAAGTTACAGAAAATCCAGGGAAGTTATATTGTTGAGCGATGTAACCCCCAGCTATCCAAGTACTTTTAGCAGCAACAGAAGTAACTTGAACCGCAACAAACCGCTTGTCAATACTAATATCCAAACTAAAAGCTGGTATTCTTTGAGGTTTACCAGATTCGTTTAAAGACGCAGAGCGAGAGACATTTGCTACTTCTGTCCAATCCCCTAAAAATTGAGGATTAATTTCAATCTGGCACGCCATAAAGATCGCAGAGATTATTTAATTTTGGTTCAATTTCTAGCAAATACCCATCCATGTTAGAAGTACCGATAAAGGTTTCTAATGCTTCTAGTATTTCCTCGAAACTAGCTTCCCCTTCTACCAGTTCCGAGAATAATTGTTTTTTGAGACAATGAATTTGAAATAATTCTTCAAAATTATTGTGAGCAACATTTTCTGAACTAGGAATATCAACCGCAGGAATCAAGATATTAGATATTTTTCGCTCTAATTCAAAATTCATTGTTTATCGATTAGTTGACAGTAACACCAGATATAGCAGAAGTTGGGGCAGCCTCGTTGCTTCTAGCTGCTGCATATTTTTCGGGTTCATAGGCTATAGATACTGCTTTTTGGTCTTCAGAGATTGTTGCTGTATCCGTATCTTTCTTTCCTGCTTTCAGCCAACTAACCAAGGTTTTAACTACATCCAATTCATCAACTTCCCCGATTACAGTTTCTGCTGTTCCTGTTTCCGCGTCATAAACTGATACGGTTCTGCCCACAGGAAAACTAAATGTACGTCTTGGGGTGTAACTGTAAGATTTTCCTGTAATTCCTGATACTTTATTGGAATTAGTAGTTGCTCCTGATTTTGTATAACTTGCTCTTAATAAAGCGGGGTAGTAATTGTCATTAACTTGTTCCCCTGATTCAATTCGATAAATCCCAAAATCAATTAAGTCTAAATTTCCGGTTCTGCCGATCAACCCATTGTAAGAATAAGCCGTCATACCGGTTTTATATCTATTAGCAGCAGTGGTACCAGAAGGAGAAATGGCAAAGGGAATAACAGCTACATCATAGATTTCTCTGGCTACCCCATCAATGGCATTAGGAATAGTAAGTTTTTTTTGTCCTGTCAGGTATTTAAAGTATTCACTGGTTTCCCCTGTTCCCGATGGTACGCCTCCCACCCCGCGTAATTTTTCATTTAATTTACTAAATCTTCCTCTTCTACGTCTTGCCATAGAAAGCACCAATAATTGTTTGATACTTCAGTTTTAGCAAGGGTTATAGAACTTTCTCGACTATACGGATACCTTAAGGTTTCCGTATTTAGAACCAAATAATCAACTTAAGCCCATTCCAATGCATCTAAGAAAGTTTTACTGCGATCTACTAAGATGATTCTGTGTTGCATCCCATGAACGGTTAGGACGGCATAACGAAAGCGTACATTGGCAGTGGGTCGCCATCTTTTATCTTTTCGCTGTTTGCCATACACTAAGCTAGAAGTTGTGGGGTTGGTTTCACTGCTCCTTTTTGGCTCAGATACTCTTAAATAATCATTGTTATAATTCGCTCCTACTACATCTAATACTTTATTAATTAATTCTCTTCCTTCGGTTTCAGAGATAGATAAAATCTTTAATTTTAAACCGTATTCTTGGTCTTGATAAATACAGCTAATTTTCCCTTTTTTCCAGATATAACCGTTATTGATGGCAAATTCATTTTTAATTTTGGTAGCTAAAAGCCTTGCTTTGGCCTCAGTCATTGTCGAGGAAGTTTCATTGATTAATCTAAAACTTATTTCCCCCTCTACTGGTCTTCTGTCTCCTGCTACTGCACTGCTATCTTGTCGAAAGAATAGGTGAACTTGTGGTCTAAAAGCCACCTTTTCCTGAAGGGAATCTATAGGAATTCCGTAACAGTTACTACTCAAGTGAGTTTGTTGGACTAAATGCCTGAAACTCAGCATTTTTATCAGACTCATATTCTGACTATCCTTAGACTGTATTAAGCAAGCTTTTTTGGCTTGTTTTCTGGCAGTTGAATTGTCTAATAACTCATTTTCTGCTATGTCTCTAAACCATTCGTTTACTTCGCGATTATAAACTTTACGGAGAAAAGATTTTTGATTAGCCCATTCACGAGATACCATAATTCCAATCTCTCCTAAATCTCGTCTGGTTCTAATTGAATTAAATCTAATCTATCAATATCGGGAGATGCGCTGTTAGCAACTTCTTGAGCTTCAGTTGTTTCTTTGTCACTGTCAAAATTAGATAGATTTTCTTGTAGCTTTTGAGAGGCGGTTTTAAGTTCGCTGCTTTGCTCAAATATTTGGTTAAAGTTTTCTTGTGCTTCTGTTCCCGAAGCTACTAAATTACTAACTTGACTGACAATTTCTTCGGTAGTATTTATCTTTTGAATGAAACCTTGAAACGGATTTCTAAAATTAACATTTTCATCCATCCAAGGAAAACTCCGTTCCTCAAATAAGCCTTGAATTATCATGTTATTACCGATTTTAGCAGTCCATTGTCCGACTGTTTCGACCCCTTCTAAAACGGCATTTTTAACCCCTTGTATCGAATAAATAACCCCTTGCCCTGCCACCATGATTCTGTTTAAATTTCTCCAGGTTTGTTGTATGTTTTGATAGGTTTCAGCCCCGATCAGGTTATTAATCCAAGTCTCAAAAGTATTGCCAATTACCTCGTTGACATCAATAAAGTTATCATCAGCATCTTTAATATTTAAAAACTGTAAGGCTTGAGTAGCGACATCCCCCACTGTTTGAGCTAAATTGCGAGATAGCATGGCAGCGTTATGAAGGGCAAATATAGTATTTAGAATGTTTAATACTTTGTCCATCCTGGTAGCTCGCCAGGCGGTTTTCATGAAGTTGCTAATAGACTCTAAACCAAATTCAGCGTTTTTAAGTAATCCGTTATTCTCGGTAACAGTGTTTAAAATTTGCTGTCCTTGGAAGATGTCTAACCCCTGAATAAAGTTAGTTATATTATCCCTCAAACTATTTTGACCATTAACAATCGGTTCTTTAATATCTTTAGCCATACAGCCATTAGGTGCGGTGCTATTACATATAGCAGTTTCCGCAGCTTGGCTGATAGCTTGAGCAGTTGTTTGATTTCTAATATCGTTAACAGTATCGGTCAAACCGACGATTCCTAAAGTTGTTAAAGTCTGCGTGAAATCATCGTTTAATCTAGTTGATAATTCATCCACATTCACGTTTAAATCCCCTCCCGTTCCTAAGCTGATTTGCGGTAATATTTGATTGAATAAATCTGTAAAAGGACTATTATTATTAGCAATTTGACTATAAGTAATATCTGGCAATTCTTCAACTGGATTTCCCGCTAAATTATTGACTAATTCCAGAGTTTTATTTTGTTGTTCTGCTATCGCGGATTTAGTCGCGCTAGAAACTCCCCCACCCCTTGAAATTTGCCGATTACCTAACACCAGTTTAGCCTCTAAGCTGTCCAATCTAGCATCAGTTAAATCTTGATTCTGTTCAACAGCAATCTTTAGGTTAATTAATTCGGCAATTTGAACGCTTGAGGTTAATTCTAGGGATTCTATTTTGACCCCTTGTTCTGTTACTTTTGCCTCTTGCTCTGCTAGGTTCGTGCTTAAGGTTTCTATGGTTTCAAATAAAAAATCAATATTAGTTTTCGCTGTCGTTAGGTCGGTTTCTAAAACATTAATAGTAGTCTGTAAGTCATCAATTGATTGAATAGATTGCGCTTGATAATCTGCTATCTCTTGCTTTAAGTCGGCTAAACTTTCTTCTAGCTTGTTAAACTCTTGTTGCTGCTTTTCTGCGTTAGCTGTTAACTCTTCAATTGTTCCTTGAGCGTCTTCAATCTCGCTCAATAATTCACTATTTATAGTGCTTTGTTCTGATAAAGCTTGTTGTAATTCTTGTATGTCTGCGTTGGCTGTATCTATATCCTGATTGTTCCGACTTAAGATATTAATTAAATTGGTGTAGTCTTTATCTCTTTGTAGTTGGTCTTTCTCGACTCCATCGATTCTACTTCCTAAAATTTCAACAGTAGCAATTGTTAACCCAACTGATGCCACCATAGTTGCTACAGTTGACACTAAGGCTGCTGTGGAAGCTGCCACCTTAGCTCCCTTTACACCTATGCTTGCCTTGGCTGCTGTGTTTTTCGAGACGCTAGTTAAATCAGGCAAAGGGGTTTTTGCTCCGCTTCCTTTTACCTTCACCCATTGAGCCGAGCCATCGGCTAAAGCCTTCCCAATATCATCGGCTACCGTTCCAGCTAATTCTATTTCTTTAATAGATTCTTTGGCTAATAAAACCGTTCCCCCAATAATTGTCGTAGCTTCAAAACTTCCAAGACCAAGAACATTTAATACGCTTCCATCTTCTTGTTTTCCTAATAATTGGTTTATTTGGTCCCGTAATTCTTGTAATTCGGCTTTGGTTGCTAAAGCTTCACAAACTAATTCACTCATCTAATTTTCCCTTATTTCAAATAACTAAAGACTGCTATTCCATCACTGCCATAACAACAAATATGAGTCTCACAATCTACCCCACAAGTATTGGTCGGACAAAGAGCCACAATAATTACCTCTGGTTGCTCTTTATCTGTGCGAGTAAAAATCACTTCCTTGTTGTTAAATACTTCAAACTTGTAGAAAGTTCTCTCAGTTTGTACTAAATGCCAATAGCCAGGATAAAGTAAGGTTGTAAAAGGTAAAGTTTCAACCAGTGTTAATTCTCCCTCTGAATAGACTTTCCTTTTTTGTTTAAGACTACTTCTGTAGGTTCTTAAAAAAGTACTAGGCTTATTAAATTGTGAATAATCCGGTTTACCAACTATAGGATATTGCCACTGATTTGAACCGCCATAAACTAGTGCTTGACAAGCATGATATTGCTGTAATCCTGAATCCCAATTAATAAACTGAGAACTTAACGGCGCAGCCGATGAATGTGCTAAACGATAACCTTGTCCTGCATACCTCCAAGTGTAGTTTAGGGTGTAATCTCCGTTTGGATAATCTACCCTATAAAAGCTTGGCTCGATTATTAGACTTGGCTGTAATAACAATCCTGTTCCTGCCCAATAATATTTATCATTAGGTTCAATATTGGGATACCTAATCCCCACTGGTTGATATAAAAAATTTGTCGGAGTAATTAAATAATCATCCCCTAACTCTATTAGTTTTTCTGCTTCATTAGGATATTGATAAGCTATAGCCACGTTCTATGAAGTAATCAAAAATTCAAAGGTTTCATCAAGTCCATATCTAAAATGTGACACAAGTTGTGACACATAATTAATAGACTCTTCATCAACCAATAAGTATAACTCTCGTTCGGTTTTGCTGTCCCCCTCAGCAATAATTAAGACATAGATAACTCAAGGTAGAAACAAGTGAATAATCAAGATTTAATTAATGACAGAATAAACGATCTAGAAGCGCAAATCATCGCTCTTACTCAGACTAAAAAAGATAGGCAAGCTGGCAATAACTCATCTATCTTTAAAAAGACAATTACCATAATGACAATTCCTATTATATTCTCGATGCTGGTCTTGCTAGGGTTAAACGTCAACTATAAGTCTGGTAACAAGGAAATTAGCTATGATAGCAACGGTCTAATCGAGGTAACATTACTAATAGTTACTTCTCTATCTGGTAGTTATGCCTTTCAAGAAATTAGGAACAGAAACAAGTGAGGTTGAGAACAGGATAAAACTAGCTATTGCCAAATTGTCAATGGTTAGTCAGCATTGGGGTAAAAGTTACATACTTGCAGATTATACGCTAGATAAGGTATCAAGAGAAATCCTGGAATTGCCTGAAAAAAGTTTGGGTAAACCACCTTATGAATGGGTAAAAACTAAACTATAATGATCTAGTTCCATTACTTACAAATAAGCTATCTAATCACCTAATAGTTATCCTTAAAAAGACGGGAGAGGGTAACTATTTTTTGTTATGAGTACTTACTGTGCTACTGTTGGTTTTTCCTGTAACACACCCCCCCCTACCGCAGCCCACAAAAAGAAAAAGAACCCGCACCTCAGGTTAAACAGTCATACCCCGTAGCCTCGAAGAGGTCGGAACGTAGTGGAGAGGGTTGACGGTTAACCGACAAGGGTTAAACTATTTTGTCGGGCTGTGAGTAGTAGAGGGTAGTCCTAAACTAAAAAGGAAAGGAACCCAAAAATCAGATTAAGACTAGACTCTTGTTAAATTTAGCTCAATGGTTTCAACTAGTAGTGTCATCGTAGAATAAGCTTTTAATCTGGAATAGCAGAATCTATACAGAGCAAGACTTTGAGTTAATTACAGTTATGTAAATTTCTTGCCTATTTTAAACTACTGTGTCCCAATTCCTTTAGAGAATTGACAAGAATTGTGGGTTAACTTTACACTTTTTTTGTCAACTCTAAGTAGTATATGTAAAATTAATTACTTACATTAATTACTTAACTTAGTAGTTGCAAGTAATTCACAAGCTATCACCGACATTAAATAACCGAGTCTCGACATGAAGTCTCAATATTTCCAAGATTTCGATGAATTCGCCAACTCTGTTCGCGACGTAGACAGCACCATGATGTTACAAAATCCAGTGCGTCTTATTTGGAGTATGAATCACGTCTACCTTCCAGAGATCCATATGCAACTGGGACAACTGGGTAGCGGCAATATTGTTGAGGGTCAATCATGGTCGAATGGATATGTGCTTTACCTACCGCTCACAGCCACATGCGAATACTCGGCAAACGGAAAAGTTGTAGATAAAGATTCATTCCTGATTCTTGAACCAGGATGTGATTTTTGTATCAGCACTAAAACTGAACACGATTGGTGTTCTATTTTCGTTCCGACTCACAATTTAGCTCGTGGCAGCGAGCTCGTAGAGTCGTCGTCGGGTTGGGAAAAGATGACGTGCCGAGTAACTCGCCCAAATCTTCAGCTTGTAGATCAGTTTCAGAGTCTTGTGGACATGGTTATGACCGCTGCCACCAATTACTGTGAATTTGAGTCTTCGCCCGCAGCAAGGGGCGTTGAAGCGGAACTGCTAAAAGTTGCTTCTTTGATTCTCGGGCAGCGACAAGGAGGCAAGCCTCACCCAGAAAGGCGACCGAGGCTTTCGCGAGAGGAAATTATTCGTCGTTCTAAGGAGCTGCTAGAGGAGCGGGACGGCAAACCCGTTCTCGTAGGGGAATTGGCGGCTAGGGTCGAAGTGTCCGAACGAACACTTCGGACAGCATTCAACGAGTATTTTGGCGTAGGACCGGCTCGCTATCTCCAACTGAGACAGCTTCATCAGGTTCATCGTGTGCTGCGGGCAGCGGAGCCTGGAGCGGTATCCGTCAGCGATATACTCTTTCAACACGGGGTGTGGCAGCTCAGTCGTTTTGGTTCGCAGTACCGCCGACTGTTTGGCGAACTACCATCGGAGACACTGCGAACCAAAAGGGGGTCAAGTTTACGATAAGCTAACCGATTTTTTTGATAATGAAGCAATTCCAGCAAGCGTTCCTTTACTTGCTCCATTTGCTCATACTGTTCTTTTGCTGTCATCTCGCGCATATGCCAATTCTTCTTTTTCATAGTTAGGCTGCTGAACAAGTAGCTGCTATTCCATCTACTCTTTGACCATTAGATTTGATGCTGTAACTACTGGCAAGATAACAACTCCAGCCTCTATTTACATAATCATAGGCTGATTTCGCTCCAAAAATTTTTTCCCGCTCCAGGATGATAAGAGAATGTCCAATCCAAAGCGATTATTTCTCTTCCTTTTCCTCGATGTACAGGCGATAAAACTTTTCTGTGTTCTGCCATCAATTCTTGATAATTCCACCCTGCTTCAAATACTGCTTCGTGCATCTCACGACGACTTACTTTCTCTTGTTCATCCCATACCAGTTGGCTGTAAAATCCTCATCTGAGTTTGGAAAAGACTCATCACTAGCCCATTAATGTAACGACTGATATGTTGGAATCCCGCTTCTTTGCGAAATACTTGGCGGTATGATTTCAGAAACGCGCGCTATGGTTGCTGGGATGCCAACTAGGGGAATCTTTTTTTTTCAGGCAGCTCTCTCTCCTTAGTTCCACACTTTCCCTTTCACTTTCCCAGTCTTGTCAAACACTTGTTTTTTCTAGCGGTCTCGCGCTTTGCGCGAGTGCGAGAGCATCGCCAGTAGGCAATGCTCTCGCACTAATCTTCCAAGTCGTGTCAAAGTCCCACTAATCCATTCGGCTGTCGTAATTTTGGCGATCTCAGCGAAGCTGAGGCGCTGCGCGGACAGGCTTCGCCTGGCGCGGAACGCGATCGCATAGGAAGGGCTACTTTCAATGCCAATGCCGAATATTAGCATATTAAAGCGGATTTTGTCTATGCAATTTCGGCAAAAATTTTTTACATAAGTTTACTCTTTCATTGAGGACTTCACTAAGGCAAGGGCTCAATCTTTAACATAGTTAAAATGAGTTACTAAAAATAAGTTAATCGAAATAAAGTGACTTGATTATGTATATAACTCAGAGGTATCAATGAGGAAGAAAGTACTAAGAAAACACTGTTAATTTAAACAATTAAATAAAAAAAGATATGGGGTAAACGTTATATAAATTAGATGCGATTACCCTTAGATGTTGTGTATATATGTTGCATATACCAAAGAAGTATTAAAATCCCTATGTAACACTTGACTGGGAAGTTTTGGTAATTTTATGCTTCTTTGTGTTGAATCTTAAGTAGCAATGCAAAATTAGTTACGTATTAGTTTTAAGTAATCACTTAGCCCGTATCACTAGAGTTATTGTAGAAAGGACGAGGCTACGCTATATGATAATGATAGCCTCGATCAACCACTTTTTCTAGACTCAAGGCATACTTGAAGTCATTATTAGATAGGGTAATCATCTCGTAAATGATTACCATAACCTCTAGTGTAACTTATTTGTAATTTATTTTGCTTAATTACTTCAGGATTTTTGACACTTTTGATTGAAATAAGGAGTCAAATTAAATGGCTAGTATTCAAATTCTTGAAATATCTCCTGTAGAAACTCCAATGAAAGATTTGTCTTACGATGTAGCAGGCAATGTTACTGGAGCTGGTTTCCTTGAGGATGTTTCGATGCTAATTGATAAAGTTCTGGATTTTGCCACAATGGTTACAGAATTGTGCGCTAGTGGAGCCTTACCCCCGGAAATTTGTGATCGCATTTATTAGACTTGTTTAGCAAGCAAGGGCAGTGAAGGCAATCATGTCCATCCTGGCTGATTAATTGCCTTCGTTATCCTATCTGCCGAGGTAGCGATCGCACACTTACAAGTGATCGGCTAATTTAGGGCTCAGAGTTTTTGCCGAAATTGAATAGACAGGAGTCAATTGTTTACTTAGATGATTAAGCTTGTCTTCAATGTAGAAACTCCAATGGAAGACTTGTCTTACGATGTAGCAAGCAATGTTACTGGAGCTGGTTTCCTTGGCGAAGTTGGGCTTCTAATTGATAAACTTCTGGATTTTGCCACACTGGTTACAGAATTGTGCGCTAGTGGAGCCTTATCCCAGGAAATTTGTGATCGCATTTCTCTAGTTTGAGCCTCAATGGGGATCTCGCGTACGCGGACTCGAAGAGCGGCGAAGCCTAGCGCGTCGAAGACTAGCGAGGCACTGCGTGGTCTGCTGAAAGCAGGCGCTGCGCGTACGCTAATTTATGTCTTAGAGTTTTTGCCGAAGTCGATTAGATTATTTCTCCTCGGCGATCGCTTTCTCTCACAAGCGATTGTACAGGATAAATCGTTAATCTTGATTGAAATAAGGAGTTAATTAAATGGCTAGTATTCAAATTCTCGAATTACATCCTGTAGAGGCTCAAATTGAAGAGTTGTCTTACGATATGACCGATAGTATTCGGGGGGGGGATCTCCTAGATTTTCTAGCAGCCCTTGAAGGAGGTATCAGAGTCACTGAGTTATTCCTTGAGTCGGGCAACCCCGTTGAGGCTCGTCTTTTTGCTATACAATATTTTGTCGAAGTCGCTCTTCCAGCCTTAGCCGCCTAACCCCCTTCAGTCTGCTAGCAGCAGAGGTAGCGATCGCTACCATCCGGTAAGAGTTTCTGCCAAAGTCTATTAGATTATTTATTCTGGGCGATCACTTGTGAGAGAAAGCGATCGCACAACCTCTCGCAAGAAATTGCGAGTAGCAAGATTGATTACGTAATAAATACAAGTAGCTACTGAAACTAATCGCAGTAATGTGTGTTTCGTAATCTATTTTGCTTAACTACTTACGATTGTATATCCACTTGATTGAAATAAGGAGTCAAATTAAATGGCTAGTATTCAAATTGTCGAATTACATCCTGTAGAGAATCAGATTGAAGATCTGTCTTACGATATGACCGATATTATTCGAGGGGGAGGTATTCCAGAAGCTTATAAATGCCTTTTTAAAGGCATTGAAGAGGTCTTTGAGGCTTATATAGAAGGACAAAGTAGCGACGAGATACTTGGGATTTGGACAAACACCCTCACTTGTGTAGTCAAAGAACTTACAGCCTTCTAACAAGCAATTACACCATCATAGGCGATCTCTGCCTCTTGCAAGGCTACAAGCGATCGCAGGTGATAAATCGTTGAGGCTTTGTTGTGTGAATATCTCGGATACCCGATTTGTGCAACAAAGCCAATTTCTTAAAGCCTGAAGCGCATTTGTATCAGGCATTTAGCAATTTAGTATAAATGAGTCTGAGTTCGATCGATCGTGGTCAATTAATTCGATCGACTTAGGGTAAGCCTTATGGTTAAAAACATCTCTCCCACCTTAGTATCTCCCCAACAGCTTACCAATACCCTAGGGCATCCTCTTTCAGAATCAGAATTATCAAGCTGTCTGAAACAAATCAAATTTATTGAGCCCAAGGTAGGTCAGTTTTGGCAGGCGGCTGAAGCCGAAGCTGGGATCTATATAGTGATTGCTGGTAAAGTCAGGCTGCTCAATAGGGAGGGAGATTTGATTGCCACCCTAGTTTCTGGTGCTTCCTTCGGAGAGTGTCGGTTCTTGACCGAAGCTGCCTTTGAGCCTTATTCTGCTAGAGCTTCGGTCAAGGTGAAACTTGCCTATCTATCTCCTGAGCTCTTGTTTCCTCTGATTGCTAAACATCCCCAAATCCGAGAGCATTTTGAGCGTCAGGCCCAAGAGCGAAATTTACTGCTTAACCCCGACCAGAACTCAGCCCTAATCCCAGTAGCTAAGGAATCGGAAGCTGCCCCAACTGATACAACTGCTACAACTGCTACAACTGTCACAGTCGCCAAACCAACCCAGAGAAAGATTGGTAAAGCTAACTTTCCTAACCCGATGCAGCAAGTGGGTCATCTGCTACAGCGGGTTATTAGGCGCTATCCGTTCTTCGCCCAACAGAGTGCCTCTGACTGTGGTGCTGCCTGCCTGGTAATGGTGACTCGCTACTGGGGCAAGCGCTTTAGCGTCAATCGGTTGCGGGATATCACTAATGTAGACCGCAGTGGAGCATCTTTGCGGGGGCTATCAGCA
>JASJEK010000210.1 GCA_030064915.1 Xenococcaceae cyanobacterium MO_234.B1 | reverse complement strand
AGACCCATCCCCATCTGGTCTGACGGCTTCTAGGAGCAAAACATCTAGTAAACCATCCCCATTTCCATCAAACCAGAGAGAAGAGCGACCTCTACCTATTACATATTCTAAACCGCGAGCCGAGGCTTCTTCTTCTAACTGGTCGTTGTTATTAACAAAGAATAAGTTGGGCCCTTCTCCTCGTCCTAAGTTAGCCCCAACAGAGACAAAAACATCTTGGTCCCCATCATTATCAAAATCAATCCAAGTAGTGCCGTGAGTATCGCCGCCACTACCGCTACGCCAATCTTCTGGAAATAGATTAGTAAAAGTACCGTCACCGTTATTTATATAGAGGAAAGGATACTTTACAGGAAATCCTTGCGATCTGCCGTAGCCATGACCGCTAATCCATAAATCTGGTAAATTATCATTATTAAAATCTAGCCAAGCAACGCTAAAAGACTCATTTCCTTTTTGTCTCGACCAAACGATCCCAGCACTATCAGTTACATCTTGGAATGAATTTTGATTTAACATTTTGATTTAACATAATTTAACATACTGTTAACCTTGTTTTGAACAACGCCTTTTTGTCCATTTGCTGTTAGACCCCAGGTTTGACCCATTCTGGCAGAATAGGTTTAAAATTGATTTAGCTTCCTATCCATAACATAAGCAAGACGACTTTTTATCTTTTGACCAATTGCTTCTGGATTAAGTAAAGCCCTAATTTCTTGAGCTGCTTTTTCACCTACTTGCTTAGCTTGTTGCTGATTATGAAATACATAATACATAAGCGCTGCTGCATGATCTACATCGGGATCAGCCCAATAATTTCCTTGTTCATAAAGTTGTTCTCCGTCAGTAATATCGACTAAGTCATATCTGACTAAAAAGCTATTGCAAACATTCATAAATTCTGTATTCGAGGAATAGCCAGTTGCAATAACAGGCTTACCATAATACATTGCCTCAGCCATAGTGAGACCAAAACCTTCGGCTCGATGTAAAGATATATAGGAGTCGCAATTATAAACTAAAGCATTTACTTCTTCTCTCAATAAATGCCCATCGATTAGACGAATCGATGGATACTTTCTAGCAGCAGCTTTTAGTTGTTCTCGCTGCTTAGGATATTTTTCTGAATTAGAAAATTTAATCACTAACAATGCTTGCTCTTCGGAACTATCAAAAGCTTTAGTAAAAGCCTCAATTACTGCCAGAGGATTTTTTCTAATAAAAGTACTATGGAAATCAAACATAAACAAAAAGATAAATTTATCTTGAGGCAAACCTAATTTTTCTCGCCCCAAAGATGGTGTCGGAAAATCAATGCTGTGCATTATCTTAATCACAGGAACTGGAGAAACTTCTGTGATTGCTTCTGCCGAATGATTACTAGGAGTCCAGATTTCATCAAAGTAATCAAAAGCAAATCTTAAATGTTGCGGATATTTAGGTAATTCCCAAGACCAAAATCCTATATTATATCGTTCTTCAAAATACTTATCTCCCATACATCTGAGCAACTCAGGTATATGTTCGGCATTGACATTAACAAAATTAATTGGATAGGGATTTTCTGTAGCAAAATTCTCTGCTTGATGACTTGAATCTAAATTGCGATGCCAATCAGAATCAATATTATTAATTATTAAGGGAATGTTAGCAGCTTGCAGCGACCTAATGTTAGCTCTAGCTGCTTGACCTAGACCAAACTCTCCTCTGACAAAGCCAGCTAAATTAATTCCTAAAGAATCATTCATAATTACTCCTAGAATATGTAATTAGTTCCTAAAAAATATCTAAAGTTAGAGAAATATATAGTTTTTACTTAATCAATCTAAGGTAATACTGGAATTTCATATTCTAATTTTTCAAAATCCTCTCGCCATTTTTTAACAATTACATTAATATCATCTTGAGTTTTGTAATAATTAAGATGATTTTCTGTATTAGTATTTGAAGTATTTTTTTCGGGAAGCTCGATGTTATCTATTCCAAGATTTCTAGCAATGTAACTGAAGTCTTTTTCTAGGGATTCATGGCGACAAATATAATCAACAATAATTGAATTATTTTCATCCGATATGTATGAAAATTGAGACTGTGACAAGAATTTTTTGTGTCTTATAAAATCACTAAATGAATTGGTTGCTAATGCAGCTTTAGTTATTGGCCATTTCCAAATATCTGCCTTTTCATTTTTACACTTTGTAATAGATTTATTGATCCATGTATAGAAAGAAACAGCCCTACTGCATGGGTGTCTAACACTAGAAAAAACGAAATATTCATTCCATA
This sequence comes from Xenococcaceae cyanobacterium MO_234.B1, assembly GCA_030064915.1. Classification (GTDB taxonomy): domain Bacteria; phylum Cyanobacteriota; class Cyanobacteriia; order Cyanobacteriales; family Xenococcaceae; genus JASJCP01. The sequence goes on along the minus strand of JASJEK010000210.1, from coordinate 17,614 downwards.
TCGAATCACCCACTACCTTTTTAATTTCCCTTGCCTTTGAATGCTTGTGAAGTCCGAATTTTTGCTCATAATGCTTTTGAATTCTTTCACCATATACTGTTCCGCCAATTTGAATATCATTCCATTGTAGAAATTTGTCTAAGGCTTGTGTTATGCTGCTACCTGCACATTTGTGAATATGTACAAAAATAAATTTTTTACTATTATATATGAGCATCGCAACTCCTAATATTACCTAATATTACTTACTAAGCTAGAAAAAAAGTTCATTAAATATTCCCTAAACTTTGCTTTAGTTTAATCCACTAATTAATTTACAATTTACTACTCGTTATACTGAGTTTTTCTTTGTAAATATATTCAACACGATTTTTGATTTTTATACCAATCTTTTCTGGACTTAAAATTGATTTAATATCATGAGACGCTCTTGTTCCTATCTGGCTTGCTTGCCGATAATTATTTAATACATATTCCATTAAAAATGCAGCATGATCGATATCTGGTTCGGCACAAATATCTCCTTTTTTATATGTTCCATGATCTTCTTCAAGTTCGACTAAGTGATATTTGACTAAAAAACTGTTACCTACATTCATGAATTCTGTATTCGCAGAATAGCCAGTAGCAATGGTTGGTTTACCATAAAACATAGCTTTTGCTAAATTCAACCCAAACCCCTCTGATTTATGTAGAGATACATAACAGTCGCAATTGTAAATTAGGGCATTAACTTCTTCTTTCAATAAATCATGATCGATTAAACGAATAGAAGGATACTTAGCAATTAGCTCTTTAAATTCATCTCTTTTACACAGTCCTTGATCTAAATTACAAGTTTTTATAACTAATAATACATCTTGATTAGAGTTACCAAATGCTTTGATAAATGCCTGCAATATACCCTCAGGATTTTTTCGTTCAAAGGTATCAAGGCTATCAAACATAAAAAGAAAAATAAATTTATTATTGGGTAATTTTAAGTCTTCTCTATTTAATGAAGGAATGGGTAAACTAACACTGTGCATTATCTTAACTATTGGCAGAGTAGAGACTGCTGAGATAGTTTCAGAGGTATAGTTACTGGGAGTCCAAATTTCATCTAAGAAATCAAAAGCTATCTGTCCGTCTAAACTTTCAAATTTAGGCATTTCCCAATCCCAGAAGCCTATGTTGTATCGATTTTCAAAGTATTGATCGCCAAAATAATCAATAACTTTAAACAACTGTTCTGGACTAACATGAATAATATTGATAGGATAGTCATTGTCATAACTAAATCCATAAGAGCCGCGAGCATTTTTTAAATCTCTAGGAGAATTAGATTTTACTTGATTGATTTTGACTGGAATCCCCGCAGCTTTAAGTGCTTGAATATTAGCTTTAGAACTTGCTCTTAAGTCAGATTTTTCTTGAGTAAATTCAATTACATTAACACCAATATTTATATGATTATTATTGCTGTCTGAAATTTGATTCGACTCTTCTAAATTAGCTGATTTTTTTTGGAATTCTTCTGAAGATTGGATTTGTCTAATAAAATCATCCCTGTCGATTTGATTTTCATACAATTGCTTGGAGTAATATGAGTAGGCCTCATTATCAGGATTGCGTCTCAAATAAGTTCTAAATACTGTACGAACAAAATCCTCATGGCTAAATTTAGAGGCAACTTTTAATAGTTTTTCTGGCTGGTACATAAGGGTTTGCATTTTGGCTCAATTCCTTAAGATATAAAATAATGTAAAATATTTCCCGAATAACTATTCAACAATTTGTTTGGCTTCCAGATAATCAAGGAAATTTTGGGCAATTACAGCCCAATCAAATTTCTGGGCTACATACTCTCTACCATTTTTGACTCGCTGACTGGTAAGGTCAGCATCTTCATTTTTTACTCGAAGAATTGCCTGGGCAAATTGCTCAATTTCTGCAAGTAGGCAATGTTTGTCTTGTTCTATACCTAAACCTCTAGTCCCGAAAGGAGTAGATACCACTGGAACTCCAGCAGCTAAATAATCTAGCATTTTTAAATTTGTACCTGAACCAGAAACCATTGGGTTTAAGGCTAAGTCAACTACTCCCAGGACGCTATCTTTGGTATTAGTATCTACTGAGCCCATAAAGTTGATATTTTCTGGAGGTTTTTCTTGGTTGCTAGTTTTATTGATAAATTCTTCTGAATTGCGAATTTCGATAATAAAATTCTTTCTAGTTATAGAGCCGTTGTCAATTTCACCTTGCCAATATTGTTTACCTTCAAGATCAATTTCACGGTTTAAGTAACTATTAAAGCAAGCATCTAGAAATTCTGGAGTACTTAGATGATGTTTATCTTGCAGAAAGGCTTGATCATCTTCTGGGGGACTGTAGTAGGGAAAAGCCTTAGCAATATTACCTAAGATGATAAATTTAATATCTGGTAATTGTCTAGCAATTTTAAATATATGACCAACTGCTTCGACATTGGGATGATGCCAACTCCCCATAAATAAAACCAAAAATTCTTGGCCTATACCAATTTTTTGTTTGTTTAGTTGACGCTGCTCCCAGGATACATAGTTAACTGTTTCTAAATCAACTCCGTTGGGAACTTCAACACATTTACTAATTTCGATGTCGTAAAGGTCTCGGAATCCAACAGCATCGTTATCAGAGCAAACCATAACTAATTGACTACGCTGACAGCTATCACTTTCCACTCCACTAGTTGCTCTAAGTAGTTGGCGTGCTCCCTCATGATCAGGAAACATATCTTGTTTCATTTTTAGCTCTACATTATGAGCTTCATACCAAATAGGTAAATTGCTCACAGCTCGCAGGGCTGGAAACAGATAGGGGTGAGATGCAACTAAAAAATCAGAGTCAGCAGCAGCAGTGGCAAGAGCTTTGATGTAAGCAGGAGTCAGGTGATAGAGTTGGGGCATAGCTACATCAGAAATGTTATCTATTCCAGTACTATCGCGAATACCTTGTTCGGCTGCCATATGGTTGGCTGACACGGGAATACGAGTTTCCCATAACCCAGGAGCTATTTCTCTCTCGAAGGAATCATTATTCCAGGTCAAGGTGACCAACTCAACATCAAATTTACGGGCTAAATGTCGATATACGTTATAGATTCGACTTGTACCACCGCTAACAGGGGGAAAGATGGGAAAAGTTGAGGCAACAGTAATTTTCTTGACTCTTCTATTTTGTTTTCTACCAGAAGCATATGTCGTCCCCGAGAGTAGCTTATTAACAGTGTTCTTCCAAGTAATTCCTTGAACTTTCTTTTGGGCAGTAGCCCCCATGTACTTAGCTTTGTCAGGATGGCTGCAAAGGTAGTCAATACGTTCAGCGATCGCTTTTGGCTCTAGAGGGACAGAATAGCCTGTTTCGCCGTTAACTACAAATTCATTTGGTCCACCTGCGTCGGTAGTAGTAATCACAGGTTTGCCACTCATCATGGCTTCGATAGTGATCAGTCCATAGTCTTCGTCGTAGGGTATGTAAAGAATGGCAAAGGCATCTGCATAATATTTGAGCAGATCCTGATCGTTAACAAAACCGATAAATTCGATACGGCGATCATCTCCTGCAAGTTGCTTGAGATAGGGTAAATCACTACCAGTCCCACCTATCTTAAACTTAATGTCGGCTTTAACATATTTCATCGCCTCGATGAGGAGATCGATACGCTTACTCCCTTGTTCTAAACGACTAACTGTAAATAAGTAATCACTTTTTCCATTGTTATAAAAATCTTCTCGAATCGGGGGATGATGAATTGTTTCAACTTTTACCCCTTTAGGAAAATAACCTTGGCGTTTGACAATATTATCTGCGATCGCGCAATACTTTTTGATCGTACTAGTTGCCAATCCTATACCATCTAGAAAGTGAATAATTTCTCGAATCAATGGTCCTGGAAAATCAAAAGCACTTTTGGGTAAGTGATCTTGGCGACGACGCAGCAGATCGATCCAGGAAAAAAATTCTTTTAGAGCTTCTCTTCTGCCTTGATTACCACGCATAAATGCCTGCAACTCGGTAATCTCTCGATTATCTGTATGATAATCTTTGGGAAAACTTTCAGGATAGGTATCGTATAACCCACGTAATTTATGCTGAATATAACATATATGATTATGATGTTGAATCATCCATGCTGGATATTTTGTAGAGATAACCAGATCGAAGTGGCTAACATCTAGCTCAGAGAAATATCGATAATTATCTATTAATTCCCAGAAATTACTTTCTAGACTAGGAACTTTAATTAAATCGGCTTGGTGTTGAGTGTCTTGATTAATACTGTGTAACATTCCCCACCAAAAGTTTTCTGCCCCACCCACACGAAAGGGAACAGAACTGGGAGCAATAATTCCTATTTTCATAGCTCTAATTTTAACCAATAAATCAGCAATAAAATCAAGACTAAAGATGGTATTTAACATCAGTCTGATTTAAAAAATTTAGCGAGGAATTCTATCTATAAAATAAATAGGATTACCAGGAAATAATACAATAAGAATTTTAGCTTATATCAACGTATTAAAATGCAGTAGATATCGATTTTCCTATATTCGTTAAACGAATATACCTGGTTTTTATGCTGAGCAATTCTATGGACTCAAAATTCAATCTTCAAAGAAAGATTCCCACTCTGTACCAGAAAAATCTTGTTTCAGAATCTCGTAGTTTTTGATAGATTCTTTTAAACTTCTGGTTTCTAATTTTTTGGTTTTTGGCTGTAGATTTACGTACGGAATTTCAAGAAACTGTTGAACACCTTGTATCGTTGCTGAATAATCTTGACATAACTGTTCATAAGTTACCTGCAAAATTCTATGCTCACCAAACTCTTGATTAAATTCTTCTACTTTATTACGTTGCTTTTGAAAGTCTTTGAGCAATTCATTTTTATCCAGTTCTATTGCAATCGACTTAGAATCGGGTGAAGAGACATTAGACTTTATCATACGTTTAAATGATAAATAACGACGAAGTAAATTACTTCGGAACAAACTGATCACATATAAATCAGAGTTTCCTTTGAGCATATTCCATAAACGCTGCCAATTTCCCCTAAAACCTGCATCTGATCTATGAAGACAAAACCCTACTGCTTTAATTGAGGGTTTATATTCCCTAAAAATGAAATGCTGTAAAATTTCATCTTCTGGCATATTCCTTAGAGAAGCATATCCATAATCAGGATTGAATACTTCATCGTGACAAATTATATTTGGATGTAAGTCAAGACTTGACTTGAGCATGTGGGTTCCGGAACGAGGCGAAGAGAGAATTATGAAATTGTGATAATTAGTTTTAAAAACTGCTTTCTTGTATTCATTAGATGATTTTAGGGAATCAATTATTTTTTCTCTAGTGAATTGTTGATTATTAATTCCATCAATATAAAAATTTCTCCCACCTGGATCTGCTTTTCGTTTTAGATATCTAAGGTAAGCTGCTTCTATAAATTCTCTATCTGTGATTTGTGCATTCGATTGAATCCACATTTCTTTATTTACTGGTTCTTGTGTTGCTTTAGCTTTATTCATTAGTAAATACACCTCAACTTCTACTGAATATTTTCTTTCTTTCCTAATTACATGGGCAAAATTAATTTAACACTTCTACATTGCACTTCTACATTACAAGAGCAAGCTTTTGAGATGCTTCTGTATGTTATTTAATTTGCATATCTACTTATTTTTTATTCATAATAATCAGAAGTCAAGTATAATCTCTATAGCCAAATTCCTTAAATTGAGCAACTACACTTATTGCTCCATAACACCAGAGAGTGCTAGATATAATCCGTATTGCTTATCCTGAGAAATTTTTCTGTTAGAATGCTGTTTCTGGCTCTTGGCATACTCAAGAAGCCGTTCGCTAATATTTTTAGCAGTGGGAAAAATTTTTTCTAATAGTTTTTTTTCGCTCTGCTCCCAAGTAGATGATTCCTCCGTAATCCAGTTTTTTCCTGCTTGTGCTAATTCATACCAATGTTCATAATTGTCCATAATTTCGACAATTGCCTCTTTAATCTGTGGCACAGAATAGGTTTTCCATTCCCCACAATTACCATCCAAAAATTCATAATATGCAGGTTCCCATTGATTACTATTTATAGAGAGATAAAATCCACTTTCTACTAACTCTTGATGAACTGGTATATCAGTAATGATCGTAGGTATACCTAAAGACATGGCTTCGCGGGGTGTAAATGACCAACCTTCTCCAGATGAAGGATAAATATAAGCATCTAAATTACTGTACCACTGATTAATCTCGTCGTCTGATAGTTTATCTACAGTTAAAGAGATACCAGGTAGCTCTCCCCAAGCTTTTTGAGCATCATTGAGCAACCAAGGACAATGAATCATTAGTTCAACATTATGTCCTTCTTTGCGAAGCTCGACTACAGCTTCTACCACCTTCTCAAAGTTTTTTCTCCGATTAGGTACGCCTAAAATACCTAGTCTGAGTCTATCTGTCTGCTTATCAATTGGTTTAACTCGATGGCGTTCGGGATACCTCTGTGACAGCACAGTAATTGGTTTGTTAACTCCAGATCGCTGAAAAACCTCTAGCACGTATGGGTGAGGAACAAAAACCTCGGTGAAATTTTCGTTAATTGACTTAACCCAACTTTCAGGAATTTGACTGCTTTCAAAGGTAGTCCAAATATAATTGATATTCTTTGGTCTAACTAGTTCACGATAAATATCTGGTCGGGCTGCGACAAGAACTTTCCCAGTAATACACCTGCTATCTGCAACTAGTTCACCCAATTGAAAACACCGCCGTGCAACCACCCCTAAACCAGTAGGATCGTCGTGATAAGCGTCTAGTACATATAACTTTTGGGGAGCTGGCTTAAGCGCAGGTATACTGGTCAATACTTCCTGATAAGCCTTTTCCATCTCTTCCCGATGCTTGCGCTTAGCTGCAATTTCCTCTAACTTTTGGCTAGCTTGGTACAAGCCAGAGTTAATTTTTAGGGCTTGCTGATAAGAAGCGATCGCTTTATCCCAATTTTCTTCAAAGCCGAAAGCTTCCCCTAAATGATAGTGTAACCAATAAAATTCAGGATATAGCTCTATTCCTTGCTGCGCTAAGTTAATAGCTTGTTTTAAGCGACTAACTTGAATTAAACGATTAGTCAGATTAGCATAAACCCATTCAGGCTGCTTGGAATTAAGTCTTATAGCTTCTTGATAGTTATTTATCGCACCTGCAATATCGCCTTGTTTATCTAGGGCAACACCAATAGCGCGATAAATCTCATCTATATTGGGATATAATTCTAAAGCGCGAGTACCTAATTGGGCAGCCTCCTCAAAATTCCCCAATTCTGCCAAAAGAATAATAGCGCTAGTATAAACCCATTCTGGCTGTTTTATTTCTAAATTAATTGCTTCTTGATAACAACTTAATGCCCCTTTAAAATCTCCTTTTTGATATTTTTCTGAGCCCTCTGAGTGTAATTTTTCAAATCTTCCCATTTTATTTTCTTGGGTCAACATGGTACTTCTATAATTACTGATTTTCAAAATGCTTGCACTGTAAACATTTTAAAACTGGGTTTTGACAAGCACTAAGGTGATTGCTAAGAAATAACATACCAATCAAACATACCAATCAAATTCGTCAAATTGACAATTAACCATAACTTGCTAGCTCTACAAGTGGGACAATCTTTAGTATAAATCACCAGACATACTTAAACATACTATCTCAGGAATAAATCCTACAAAAGTAGAAATATCAGCTCTAACAGATAAAAACCTACAACTTAATACGGCAACTTCAGCTATTTTCTTTGCTTTACACAACCTTAACACAGCGTCTATATTGGGAGGATGGGTGTAATTACTGATTATTTTATGTCTTCTTTACATATTAATCAAAGCTTAATTCTTTAGGCTCTGCTAGACTATCTGATATACGGTCATTTAGAGACTTTATCGTTAAGTTTTTCGATTTGTTCTAGAATAAACGAACCATTAGGTCGGTATTTTTTTGCCTCTTTCATTAAAAATAAAGAAATCTCCGGATAATCTAACTCATACCAAAGGGCAATGTCTCTCAGAATAGCTCCTGGATCTTCATTTAGGTTAATACTATCCACTTTACTTTTAGGAACAATAAAACTACTACTCAAAAAATTTGAAATAGAACAGAAAATATCCTGAACAATCTCTTCATTTAGGTTTTCTTGCCTACTTTCTTCTGGATACATGGAAAAGTCGTTTGAAAAAATATTTTCTGAAGATAAATATTTATCAGCAAATCTTTGATTTGAATCAGAAAATTTTCCATAAAACTCTAATGCTTCTTTTCTTGTTGGTAGCTTCTCTCTCCCTTTATATTTTTGCTGCAATTCACTAATAACATAGTTTCTTAATTGATTATTAAATTTAACTGGAATATTGTTTATGGATTCAGGAAAGAATTCATTCATCAGTATAAGAGCATGCTGTACTGAGGCAGACAGCTTTTCATTCTGCTTTTCTGGGATATCAAAGTTATCAGATTCAATTAACCCAGTTGCACCAATAAAATCCTGCAATAAGTCACCATTCACAAATTTGCTCTTATCAAAAATACGAATATTTATATTTTGTTTTCCAAATACGCTGGCCCACCTTTCCATAAGATCATAGTAATTGTAATAAGGGTCGTTTGGCGAAACATCTTTAGGCAGCAAAACAGCAGACTTAGTCCTTCCAACTTTTACCTTTGTGCTGTAATGGCTCACAGCTACTTGATCTTGACGCCTTAGATAAACCAGTATTTTTATATCAGTAAAGTATGACCTCAAGATATCTAGTAAGTTCTTTACTTCGTCTTTCGCCGTAAGACGAGAATGGAAATGTTCGGAAGAAATAATTACTGAAGATATTTTTTTATCAAGATTTTTTATCTCCCGATCAAACTCTTGTCTGAATTTAGCTTTCCATTCATTCCTTTTAGCGTCTGAAAGAATACCCAAATATTTAACTTGATCATCAACTTTATTATTGTTCATGCAGTAGGTTGCAAGCTTTCGGTTATTTGTAAGACCTGGACTTCGCAAATACGCGACGCCTTGATTCGCCAGTTTATCCCTATTAAGATGCAAAAATTCCTGTATGGTAGTTGTTCCTGTCTTTTCCATTCCTATATGTATTAACGCTTTCATTGATTTTTCTTCTTTAATATTAATATTCGATTGTGCCTATCTTGATTTTTCCTATGCTGGGCTGTGTGTAGCAGGGTCGAGGACTAATGACGCAAATTCATTCGTTTTGACCAACGGTCAGAACAGGCTGCGGAACTTGTTTTCGCAGTAATCTCTGACTGCTTTAGGAGTAAAAGGTAAGAGGGCTTCTTCAGCATTAGCAGCTAACTTTTGCCATAATTGTTCATCCTGATAAAGTCTAATAATCTGTGCAGCGAACTTTTCGGCTTTATTAGCGATTAAGATATTTTTTCCAGGGGTTAAATTCATGCCTTCGATACCAATATCAGTAGAGACAATGGGTAAGCCATATTCTAAACTCTGTCCAATTTTGCCTTTCATTCCTGCACCATATCTGAGAGGAGAAACAAAGACGCGGTGACTTAAGAAATAAGAACTGACATCGGAAATATAACCAGGAACTTGAACTTTGTCACTCTTTAGGGCGATAACCTCTTGAGTAGGATTACTACCTAGTAGAGTTACCGTAACTTCAGGTATTTTCTCCCAGACCAAAGGCATAATTGCTTCACACAACCATAACACAGCGTCTATATTGGGAGGATGGGTGTAACTACCAATAAATAAGATGTTGTGTCTTTCGTGAAATTCTTTATTTTCGCCTAAGTAGGGAAGATGAATATTAGGTACTACGGCTACTTCGCTGATTCCCTGCTGTTGTAAGATTTGTTGTTCTATAGGAGTTACCGTAATAGTTAAATCCGCTTGATGGGCAATTTTTAATTCTCGCGCCTGCATATTAATCCATTCTGTAACCTGAGTTGCATCTTTGTCAGGAGATAATTCCCAAGCCCGCTTCATTCTTAGATAATGCAAATCGATAGTATCGTAGATAATTTTAATGTTAGATTGTTGACGAATGATGGGGAAGTATTTTTCGTTAAGCTCAGGGCGACAGATCCAGGCAATATCGACTAAAGGTAATCTAGCTTTAATTTGCTCTTCTGGGATTACACCATAACCATCTTGGGTGTAAATAACTTCGACTTGTAGGTTTTGTAATTCTGATACGTAAGGCTCAGTTTTGATTCCATTATCTGCTGCAAAAATAACGTGATAGTTGAGTTCTTTAAAGATTTTGAGAAGTTGAAAGAGTCGCCGAGAGCCAGATTCTTTATCGTAGCAAGGCATATAAGTATCTATAACTAAGATAGTCTTATTACCTTGATATTTTCTAGCTGCACTGGGGACATTTTCCATACCTCGGTTAGGTAAGTAGGCGCTAGTCTCTAGATATTGTTGCCATTTTTGTTTAAATTTAGCTGCGTTAACTACTTGATAACGCTTAATACCGCTACTGGTGGATGTACCAGAGGAAATTCCTTCGTAGTGGGTGATGACAGAATGAGGCTGATACATCACTTTTAAGGCCAACTGATGACGAATGGCAAAACAAAGGTCAGTATCTTCGTAGTAAGCAGGAGCAAAATCTCGCTCAAAGCTATTTAAAGCTTCAAAGGTGGATTTTTTGACCATCAGGCTTGCTCCAGAGCAGTAATCTACCTCTCGGAGATAGTTATATTTGGGGTCGTAGGGATTATCATTTCTCCCATAATTCCAGCCAGAAGCATCTTGCCAAATAATGCCTCCTGCTTCTTGTAATGCGCCTTGGGGATAGACTAATTTAGAGCCTACTGCCCCTACCTGTTCATCTTGTTCTAAGATTTCTATCAGGCTTTCAATGGAGTTGGGATGAATTGTTGTATCGTTGTTCAGGAAATAGAGATATTCTCCTTGGGCTGTGGATGCTCCTTTATTACAAGAGTGAATAAAACCTAAGTTTGATTCATTGTTAATTAGAATCAAACCTTCAACATCATTAAGGCGGGATTCGGTGTCATCGGTAGAGCAATCGTTAACTACGATAATTTCAACGTCGGTTTCTGGGGCAAGATATTTCCCTAAAGACTCTAAGCATTGTGCTGTATATTCCAGCTTGTTATAAACAGGAATAATGATGGAAACTTTGGGGCGATCGCTGTGAGGAAGTTGTAATGGTAAAGTTACTGATGAAGGCTCGATGATTTCTGCTTCAGTAATTGTAGATTTTGAGTCTAAGAGTTCCCCAATTGCTTTTTCGGGGTCGATGTTAGGGTCTTTTTCGAGTAGGGCCTTACTTAATAGCACAGAGGTTTCAAGGTGTTTGGGTTGCAACTGTAAAGCCATTTGATAAGCCACAATGGCTTCATCAATCTGTTTTTGTTTCATTAGGACATTGCCCAAACCAATATATAGTTCTAAATTATCCTGCTCCAGAGCTATGGCTTGGTGGTAGTTTTGGGGGTCATCAGGATTTTGGGCGATCGCCTTGTGAAAACAATTCAGGGCTATTTGTTGATCTTGTTCTAGTGTCTGTTTCTCTTGAGCAATCTTTTGGTAGAGAGCATTACCCAATTTTTGCTGCACATTGGGTAAATCTTCTTGAATCTGAGCTGCTCCCTGATAAGCTGTGATCGCCTCATCCCATTCTCCTAACTTGCCCAGTGCTTCTCCTAAATTGTAGTAAGCCCAAGGAAAATCTGGTTTGAGTTTAATGGCTTGAAGAAATGCTTTAATCGCTTCTGACCAATCTTGTAACTCTAACAGAGCATTGCCCAAATTATTATAAGACCAAGAAAAATCTGGTTTTAATTTAATCGCTCGGCGATAGTATGGCACAGCTTCTGACCATAATTTCTTGTGACTCAGAGCCTCACCTAGATTGTGGGCAGCTTCCCAGTAGTCTTCTTGTAGTTGCAATGCCTTTTTATAGTACTCAATTGCACTATCCCAATCTTGCTGTTGCGCTAGGGTCAAGCCAAGATTGTAATGTAATTGAGGGTTTTGAGGAGCGCGCTTAAGTCCTTGTTTATAACAAGTTTCCGCCTGTGAATGTTGCCCTATGTTAAGAAATAATTCTCCTAACTTGAGATAAGGTTCTGCTACATTGGGTTGGAGTTGAACCGCTCGACGATAACAGGTAATAGCAGGTTTAAGCTTACCCTGTTGCACCAGATTAGTTCCTAGTTGCAGATATTCTTCTGCTTTTACTCCTTGAGCTTCCAATTCAATAGCTCGTAACCAGTATTCTGTAGCTGCTTCGGGTGTTCCTGCTTTAGTTAAAGCCCTTGCTAGATTGCGGTATGCTCCTGCAAAGTTCGGATTAAGTTGGATCGCCCGTTTATAATGAGCAATGGCACGCTCCCATTTTTTTTGTCTGGCATAGAGGCTTCCTAAATTAGCTTGTATTTTCTCAGATTCAGGTTTGTCTTTAGCTTGCTTGAGATATTGTTGAGTCAGTAAAGTTAACTTATCCTGAGTTGGGTCAGGTGGGTCAGGTGGGTGGTTGGATATGAGGGTGGGGGATGCTGAACTTGAAGTCGAGGGATGCTTTTGATTAGAAAGCATATTCAATCGACTTGTTGGTGAACCATATTCAACCACTTCCTGATTATTAGTCGATTGACTGGCAGGATTCAGTCTTAATCGGGAAGACTTAGCAACACCAAGACCAGGTAATTGAGGTTGATTATAGTTAGAAGATTGAGCAGCACTAGAGGAGCTTTGTAAATATAATATATTACGATAGTATTGGGCAGCTTGCTGCCATAATCCCATCTTTTCTGTAATTTTAGCCAGCTTTTGATGGGCTTCTAACCAATTAGGAGCTAACTTTACCGCTAGTTCGTAATGTTTGAGAGCGTCTGATAACTTATTTTGTTGATAGTATTGTTCTGCTACCTGAAAGTGCTGTTCTGGAGATAAGTCTTTATGGAGTGTTTCCAAATGCCTAGCTTGAGCCAGCATTTTCTGGGCATTTTCAGGAGAACCAAGATTTTTCCAAACCTTAGCCAGATGACGATAAACTCCAGGAAAGTCTGATTTTAACTCTAAGGCTTTTTCATAGTAGTTCAGTGCTTGTTCCCATTTTTTCTGGGTAGCGTATAGTGTTCCCAAATTGGCATAAGCTTCAGCAAAATCAGGTTTGATTTCAATAGCTCTAGCATAGTGACCGATCGCCTCTGATAAGCGACCTACTTTTTGCAAAGCATTACCCAGGGTTTTGTGGGCTTCTAATAGGTTGGGATTAAGAGCAATGGCTTTTTGACAAGCTTCTATGGTTTCTTGCCATTTTTGTTCTGCCCAATAGGCTAATCCCTGTTCTAGGTAGATTTGGGCTGCATTAGATTCGGTGCTGGTCATCTTATTAATTAAGGAATTAGGATTGTAGGGGATTGGGAGAGTAGATAGTGGTATTGTAGAAGGGGCAGTTTTTAAGGGTTTGGCACTCCCTTGTGATGATAAGCTCTGTTTTTTGGTTGGGGGCTTCTCCATTGACTTAAGAGTGGGCAAATAAACAAAATCGGCTTTTTCTTTAGCATCATATTCCGATTCTATTTCTTTAGGAGGTACTTCTTGATTTTTGTTGCTGGATGAATTGGAGGAGTGAGACATAGAAATAGACTTACTTCTAATAAAAAATAAATATATTGATAAATATATTGATCTTGGGAATAAGCTGTAATTGGATATAGAGCAATTCTCAGTTAGGTGAGGTACACTTCGGTTGTGTCTGGGACAAGGGGAAAGGTTAAAGGGAAAACCCCGACAATAGAGTTAATTTTTTACTAACAATTTTTTACTAACAATTACACTGGAACTGACCTTTTGGCATAAACTTCTTGGTAATACTGTTGGTATTCGGGAGAAAGCAGAGGTTGCCACCAATCTCGATTTTGGAGATACCATTCCACAGTAAGTCTCAATCCTTGTTCTACCGTTACTTGAGGAGTCCAACCCAACTCGGTTTTAATTTTGGTCGCATCAATGGCATAACGACGGTCGTGTCCTGGGCGGTCTTTGACAAAGGTAATTAACTGTTCTGAAGGACTTACAGGAAGGTCACTAGCGAGTTCGTCCATGAGTTTGCACAACAGACCCACTAAGTCGATATTTTTAACTTCGTTGTTTCCCCCAACGTTATAGGTTTCTCCTGGTGTTCCTTTGTTGATTACTGTATCTAAAGCACGGCAGTGGTCTTTTACATAGAGCCAGTCCCGAATGTTTTGCCCATCTCCATAGACAGGAAGGGGTTTCCCTAGCAGAATGTTAATACACATTAACGGGATTAGTTTTTCAGGGAAGTGATAGGGACCGTAGTTGTTGGAACAATTAGTAATGAGAGTAGGCATCCCATAGGTGTGATAGTAGGCACGAGCCAGATGATCGCTTCCTGCTTTAGAGGCGGAATAGGGACTATTGGGAGTGTAGGGAGTAGTTTCGGTGAATGGGGGGTCGTCAAATTCGAGGCTACCATAGACTTCATCGGTGGAGACGTGGAGAAAACGATAGTCTGCTGGTTGGTTTTGTTGTTGCCATCTTTGACGGAAGGCTTCTAGTAAGGTGAAGGTTCCTACTACATTAGTTTGAACAAAAGCTCCAGGTCCCAATATAGAACGATCTACATGGGATTCGGCTGCCAAATGGGCAATGGTATCTATAGATTCTGCTTCTAGAAGTTGGTCAATTAAAGCGCGATCGCAGATATCTCCCTGGACAAATTTGAAATGGGCTTTTCCTTCCAGGGGTGCTATGGTTTGACGGTTTCCGGCATAGGTAAGGGCATCTAACACGATAACGCGATCGCCTGGATAGTTGTTACACCAATGATAGGCAAAGTTAGAACCTATAAAACCAGCCCCTCCTGTAATCAGAATATGACGAGGCTTACGAGAATCTGTCACCTTGTTTCACTCCTAAACTACTAACTCCTAAACTACTAAAATATTAAGCCAATTCGATTTGAGAATCGTCCCCAATCATAAACCGCAAGGCTTTGGGACGCTGGGGGGCTGGCTTGAGTTGGGCTCTTTCCCCAATGAGACTATCCACAATACGCTGGTGGATATTAACTACTTTTGCCCCCTGTAAGATCACGCTGTGTTCTATGTCCGCATCAATCAGGGTAGCTTCGTTAGCAATACTGCTATAGGGACCAATAAAGCAATTTTCAATATGGCAATTATTCCCGATGGTAACAGGACCTCTAATAATACTGTTAATAATTTTTGTACCAGATCCAATATGAACTCGACCACTAATTTTACTTGGTGCATCGATCTCTCCTTCAATAGTTAGATCGAGGCAACTATCTAAGATAATTTGATTGGCTGCGAGTAAGTCATCTTTTTTCCCTGTGTCAAGCCACCAACCTTTAAGTTGGAAAGAGTCAACGTTTTTTTGTATGTCTATTAAATACTGAATAGCATCAGTAATTTCTAATTCTCCCCTAGCAGAAGGTTTAATATTGGCGATCGCATGGTGGATCTCAGGGGAAAACAAATAAACTCCTACTAAGGCCAGGTTAGAAGGAGGATTTTTGGGTTTTTCTATTAGTTGTAAGACTTTGCCCTGGGCATCTACTTTGGCTACCCCAAAGGCAGTGGGATTTTCCACTTCACAAAGTAGGGTTAAAGCGTCCAAGTGTTTACTTTCAAATTTATCTATAAACAGATCTAACTGACTTTCTACTAGGTTATCTCCCAAATACATCACAAAGGGAGAGTCTCCTAAAAAGGGTTGGGCAACTTTAACAGCGTGGGCTAATCCTAGGGGTTCATCTTGGAGAATATAAGTAATATTTGCCCCAAACTGACTGCCATCTCCTGTTTTAGCTTTAACTTCTCCTCCTGTTTCAGGACTGATAATAATCCCGATCTCAGTAATTCCCGCAGCTACAATAGATTCTATGCCATACCATAGAATGGGTTTATTCGCGACAGGGACGAGTTGTTTTGCGCCAGTGTAGGTAAGAGGACGTAAGCGAGTTCCTTTACCACCAGAGAGAATAATTGCTTTCATTGTTTTAGGCTAGTTGCTGATAGTTAATTGCTGGTTAGGGTTCGCCATTGAGTCAACATCTCGATCAGAGAGTCACGCCAATAAGGAGGGTTAATTCCTAGGGTTTTAGTAAACTTGACCTTAGATAGTACGGAGTAACTAGGTCGTTGAGCAGGTGTGGGATAATCTGCGGTAGTAATGGGTAAAACTTGTTGAATTTTTAGGGGAAAGCCCAATTTTTGAGCTTCGGTAAAGATAGCTATTGCGAAGTCATACCAACTAGCTAAACCACTATTGGTATAGTTGTAAGTCCCCATAGGGATAGCAGCATCTCCTTTTTCTAGTTGCCCTGAAACTAACTGGGTAATAGCTACAGCAATATCGTAAGCCCAAGTAGGTGAACCGATCTGATCTGCAACTACTCGTAGTTCTTCTCTCTGTGATCCCAGTCTTAACATAGTTTTTACAAAGTTGCCATGTCCCCTAGAGCCATACACCCAAGCTGTTCTGAGGATAATATGGCGATCGCATATTTGTCTAATTCCTGTTTCTCCTAAGAGTTTAGACTTCCCATAAACTCCTAGAGGGTTAGTGACCTCATCTTCTGTATAGGGAGTATGATTTGTACCATCAAATACATAATCCGTAGAAATATGGACTAGGGTTGCAGATATCTTATTAGCTGCTTCTGCCATGGCTTTAGGTGCATTAGCATTAATTGCCATAGCTAATTCCGATTCTTTTTCCGCTTTATCTACGGCAGTATAAGCTGCTGCATTTATAATAATGTCTGGTTTAATTTCAGCGATCGCATTGTGAATTTGCTCTGGTTGAGTCAAATCTAACTGTTGACGATTTACTCCAATCACTTCCCCCACAGAAGTGAGAGTTTCTTGTAATTCTTGTCCGACTTGTCCTGTAATCCCCGTCAGTAGTATTTTAGTCATGGATATACCTCAGCATCTTTTAAAGAGTTAGCTGCTTGATCTTTTGCTGAAAGAATTGGCTCTCCTTGTATCTGCCAATCTATTGCTAAATCAGGGTCATTCCACAATATTGATCTTTCGTATTGGGGTGCATAATAATCTGTAGTCTTATAGAGAAAATCTGCTGTTTCTGAAAGGACAACAAAACCGTGAGCAAATCCAGGAGGAATCCAAAACTGTCTTTTATTTTCTGCTGTTAGAAGACAACTTACCCATTGCCCAAAGGTAGGAGAACTCTTCCTAATATCTACAGCAACATCTAGCACTTCTCCTATTACCACTCTTACTAATTTTCCTTGAGGTTGTTGTATCTGATAGTGTAAACCTCTGAGGACATTTTTTTGGGAACGGGAGTGATTATCTTGGACAAATCTCGATTCAACTCCTGTTTTATCCTTAAACATTTTTTCATTAAAACTTTCAAAGAAAAAACCGCGATCGTCCCCAAATACACGAGGTTCTATGATCAAAGCGCCAGGAATTGTAGTTGGGATAACATTCATGAAGTTTTTGTTATTAATGTATCACTTAATGCATTACTGACGAAACTAATGTAACATAATGTTTC
>JASJEK010000209.1 GCA_030064915.1 Xenococcaceae cyanobacterium MO_234.B1 | reverse complement strand
GAGCTTTAATCTTTTTAATCTATGGATGTGAGCCTTAAGTTAGGGGTAATAGAAGCTCCATTGCGCGGGGGGCTAGAACAAACAGTTAACTGTCGGATTCATAAACATAAAATTAACAAGCCCCCTTCCCCGACCGCATTCCGCGGTCAAGTAGTAAGTAGGGGTGGTGCTTCGCTCCCTTCGGGAACGCGAACCGCCCGTACAAGTAACAAGTAGCGAGTAGCAAGATATGAAAACTTGGTTAGTTAGTGTTGGAATCTTATTTATTTTAGTTGAAGCTTTTTCCTGGTTAAAAAACTTTATTTTACCCCTACCAATTTATATTTTCGCAGGAGCTTTTATTGCGATCGCATCTAATCATGATAAAGGAATAATGACTTTATTTCGACACGAAGCAGCAGAATCAACAGATGTAATTACTCAAACAGCATCTCTAATAGAAGAAAGAAAAACAATTCAACAAGATAGCTTATCTTCAACTTTTCTTACATCTTCTAACTCTTCTGAAAAACCCTAATTATAGCGTTTCTCGTAAAGCGTGAGGTACACCTTGGTTGTGTTTGGGTAAAGAAAGGGGCGCTTCGGGGGAGAAATATCCTATTGAGATAACTGTTGCCACTCAAAAATTAACTTAAAATCTCCCCGCAGGGTAAAGGGAAAAAATACTGTACCTCATGAGTCCGAGAAACGCTATATCTCTAACTTGCCCGAAAAATTCGCGGAATTTACCATTTCTCTAAGTATTTTTCAGAGAACCCTTAGCAATATCCATCAAAATATTATGGGTGCTTTGGGGTTGAGCATCTCCTGGAGGTTGTTTTTGGATATAAGTTCCATCAGATTTTAGTTCCCAAGCTTGGCGATTATCCGCCAACATAATACCCAGAATCTCTTGTAAATCTTGGGCTAAATTAGGAGACTCAACGGGAGCTACCGCTTCTACGCGACGACTAAGATTCCGCGTCATCCAATCTGCGCTACCAATATAAATTTCTTCTTCTCCGTTATTATGAAAGTAAAAAATGCGAGAATGTTCTAAAAATCGACCAATAATACTAATAACACGAATATTATCGCTAATTCCTTCAACTCCTGGACGCAGACAACAAATTCCTCTAATGATTAAATCTATTTCTACTCCTGCTTGGGATGCTTCATAGAGAGTAGCAATAACTTGTCCATCAACTAGAGAATTCATTTTAGCTACAATACGACCTTTTCCCCCATTACTACAATGGTCTATTTCCCGTCGAATCATGGCAATCATGCGATCGCGTAAATTGACAGGAGCAACCAACATTTTACGATAAGATTTTTGTCGCGAGTAACCAGTCAGAAAATTGAACAAGTCGGTTAAATCCGCACCTAAGTCTTCTTGACAGCTAAAAAGACCTAAATCTGTATATAACTTAGCTGTTTTAGGATTATAGTTTCCTGTCCCGATATGAACATAACGGCGAATCTTATTTTCTTCTTGTCGGACAATAAGAGTGATTTTAGTATGGGTTTTCAGCCCTACCAAGCCATAAACTACATGAACTCCAGCTTTTTCCAGCTTTCTTGCCCAATTAATATTATTTTCTTCATCAAAACGGGCTTTAAGTTCCACCAGGGCTACTACTTGCTTATCATTTTCTGCTGCTTCAATTAAAGCTTTGATAATAGGAGAATCCCCAGAAGTCCGATACAGAGTCATTTTAATCGCCAATACACTAGGATCCCTGGCTGCTTCTGTGATAAAACGTTGCACTGTACGACTAAAAGAATGATAAGGATGATGTACTAACAAGTCTTCTTCACGAATAATCCTAAAAAAATCCTGTCCATCTTCCACGTTTTGCAGACGTTGTAGTCTTGGTGGTAGAACAGAAGACCAAGATTGATCTTTTAGATCCCGGAGGGGTAGTCCCATAAAAAACATTAAATCCCCTAAACTTAATAGACCATCAATGTCATAAACATCATTTTCTTCGAGAAATAATTCCCTGATAATCCTAGAGCGAAGTTCGTTGGGAATCGAAGCTTGAATCTCCAACCGTACTGATGAACCACCCATGCGCCTTTTTTGCAATTCTTTTTCGATCGCCAGTAGCAAGTCATCTGCTTCGTCTTCTTCTACTGCTAAGTCCGCATTACGGGTTACTCGAAAAATATAGCATTCCTGAATATTCATCCCAGGAAACAAAGACTCTAGGTTATGGGTGATTAGTTGTTCAATAGGAACACCAGTCCAAATCCCCATTTTTCCTTTATATCTTTGACTCAATTCTTCTGGTAAGGGAATAAAACGAGGTAGTACTTTAGGGATTTTAATCCGTGCAAATAACTCTTCTTCTGTGTCTGGGTCTTTAACAACCACTGCTAAATTGAGACTCAGGTTAGAAATATAAGGAAAAGGATGGGAAGGATCAATCGCTAAAGGGGTTAAAACCGGAAAAATATGTTCTTCAAAAAACTCATTGAGATAAGTTCTTTCTTCTTGATTTAAGTCCACATAATCCAAAATATGAATTTTGTTTTTAGCTAATTGTTTCGTGAGGACTTCTTGAAAAAACTGATGCTGTTTCATCACCATTGGACGCAAGAGGTTACCAATTTCCTCCAGTTGCTGTGCTGGAGTGCGTCCATCCAAAGATAATTTAGTAACTCCTGCTTCTACCTGTTGCTTTAAACCTGCAACTCTGACCATAAAGAATTCGTCGAGGTTAGAGCTAAAAATTGCCATAAACTTGAGACGTTCTAGCAAAAGAGTTCTTTCGTCTAGAGCTTCCTGTAATACTCGACGATTAAACTCTAACCAACTTAGTTCTCGATTGAAGTAGTATTTTGAGTCACTTAAGTTAACGTTAATATCGGCAGTTTTAGCAGAAGTCATAAATCACAATTAGAAAAACAGCAACCTACCTTAAGCCTACCTTAAGATAGGTATTAGTTGATTTTGACAACCGATTGCCAGAATAATATCCAGATGCCAAGAACTGGTTAAGGAGCGCTCTTTTTAGTTCAATAACAGAGATTTTTAAATTATTTGTAGAGACTCAGGATTATCTTTGGTAGTTAAATTGTGATTTCGACAAGCTGGAACTTTATATTTGAGTAAATCTGCTAAATCTTGTAGCTGATTAATGGCTTCTGCTCCTTCTAACTTCATCAGTTCACGGTCATCACGCATTTCCGTCCAAGTGATTCCATAATCAGAAACCAAGAAGCGGATCAGATGATTTTCTCCTAAACTCACCATAAAAGAAGCACTGTTCATCTCGCTACCACAGGTATAACAGGAGGCTAGATGACCACTATTCTCTAGGGCGATCGCTAAAGCCTGAAGATTCATCACCAAATCCCGTACGAATTGACGGTGTTGTTGTGCAAGTCTAGTAAACACTTTTTTCCTCCAAACACCAGTTACTATTTTAGACGATTTAATATTTTTTTAATATTTGTTTCCTTGATAGGCTGAATAATAAAAGCTAATTGTTTCCTATCTGTTTTTGGGAACAATCTGAAGAGATAGGTCTGTGTTTTTGGTTACTGTTTACATAATGCCCCAAGTAGCTCAAAAATCTGTCATCTACAATTCATAATCTCAGGTATTTGTCAAGATAAAGATAATGTCATTAACATATCAACATCATAATGTAAAAAATCTACCCTTATAAGGGAGGTTGGAGGGGTAAAGTATATAATTAATCAGAATTTGCCCTTAAAGTAGATAATCTGATTACAATAAGTGGCAAAAGATATTTGGTGTAAGGGGAGATAATGGCAATTCAACTACAACAAGCTTTAACTGTAGGAAAATATCTATTTACACAGCGGTTACTCGGAAAGAAAAGGTTTCCTTTGGTTTTGATGTTAGAACCTTTATTTCGGTGTAACTTAGCTTGCTCTGGCTGTGGCAAGATTCAGCATCCACCAGAGATTCTCAAACAACATCTAACTCCTGAAGAATGTTTTGCTGCGGTAGAAGAATGTGGCGCACCAGTGGTATCCATTCCTGGGGGAGAACCTTTACTTCATCCTCAAATAGGGGAGATTGTCCGAGGATTAGTCGCTCGTAAAAAATTCGTTTATTTATGTACCAACGGCTTACTCCTCCAACAAAGTTTAGCTAAATTTGAACCTTCTCCCTATCTGACATTCAGCATCCATTTAGATGGGTTACGAGAACAACACGATCAATGTGTAGATCGCCCAGGAGTATTTGATAAGGCGATCGCAGCTATTAAAGCTGCTAAGGCTCAGGGTTTCCGCGTCACCACTAATACCACTGTGTTTGAAGGAGCAGAACCCAAGCAAATGCAAGAATTCTTTGATTTTCTCGAAGATTTGGGTGTTGATGGCATGATGATTTCTCCTGGTTATAGCTATGAGTTGGCCCCAGATCAAGATAGTTTTCTCAAACTAGAGCAAACCAAAGCTTTATTTAGACAAATACTGGCTCCTTGGAAATTGGGTTATAAAAAATGGAATTTTAACCATAATCCCTTATTTCTCGAATTTCTCATGGGGGATAAGGATTTTGAATGTACTCCTTGGGGGAGTCCTAGCTATAGTGTCTTTGGCTGGCAAAAACCTTGTTATCTCTTAAATGAAGGACATTATGGCAGTTATCAAGAACTGATTGACAACACCAACTGGGATAATTACGGACGAGCTAGCGGTAATCCTAAATGTGCAGATTGCATGGTACATTGTGGCTACGAGCCGACAGCAGCAACCGCAGCAATGCAACCAGAAAATATGGGGAAAGCCATCGGAGCTTTATTTGGCTAAATCTGGAATTTGTCTCCCAGGTAATACTGCCTTACCAAAGGATTATTGTAGAGTTCTTCTGCTGTTCCCGAAGCTAGGATTTGACCATCTCGCATAATATAAGCCCTGTTAGTAATAGCTAGAGTTTCGCGAACATTGTGGTCAGTGATTAAAATTCCGATCTGGCGATCGCGTAATCGAGCAATAATTTCTTGGATCTCCGAAACTGCGATGGGATCGACTCCTGCGAAAGGTTCATCTAATAACAGGAATTTCGGTCCATCTAGCCCAGCAGCCAAAGCCCTAGCCAACTCAGTGCGTCTTCTTTCCCCCCCAGAAACCTGAGAACCCAAAGTTTGGGCAACTTTTTCGAGACGGAATTCTGCTAAAAGTTGTTGTAAGCGAATGGATTGAGCAGGATAGGGGATGTTAGTTTGTTCTAAAACTAGCTGGATATTATCTCGGACGCTGAGTTGACGAAAAATACTGGGTTGCTGGGTTAAGTAACCAATGCCTAACTTGGCTCTTTGATAGAGAGGCAAAGAAGTAATCTCTTTTTCCTTAAGTTTTACGCTCCCTGCATCAGGCTTGACCAACCCAGTAGCAATGTAGAAAGTTGTAGTTTTTCCTGCTCCATTAGGTCCTAATAGACCAACAATTTCTCCTGGAGATACTCTGAGATTAACTCGATTAACAACTAATCTTTTGCCATAAGTTTTATGGACATTTTTTAAAACTAGAACCATTATTTTAATTGATCATTAATAGTTCGCAATTCTACAGTAAATTTTAAATTTTAAGTTTACTCGCTACTGGTAGGAGTAGGCTCTGTGACCAGATAAGTCGATTCTACCTGACGATCTGATTTTGGGGTAGCAATAAACTTTCTTTCATCAATCAGATAAGTCATCGTTTCTGCGCGCATACTATTGCCCTCTTGGATCACATAGACATTTCCCGTCAGCACTAAACGGCGATCGCGACTGTAATACTGTGCTTGGGCTGCGGTAGCCTGAATTTGTCTAGCAGGATAATTAATCTGTACATTTCCCCTAGCAGTAATTACTCCTGTTTCTGAATTAGCTTCTTGTAGATCGGAACGAATCGTAATTGCTCCTCCAGAAGTGGGAGTTTGGGCATAAAGATATCGAATAGGAAGGGTTAAGGCTATCGCGCTAATAATTGTCGTAAAAACAATCTTGACGATTTGATTGTGAGAAGTTCGAGTAAAAGAAGGGAAATCAAAAAGCATAGCTATTAATTAAAAGTAGGCTCAATCACCAGACAGACCTCTTGCGAAAGTCCTGATTGAACAGTTGAGAAAGATAAGGAGGACAAGGGGTCGGAACTCGGTGAGGTCGAGGTTTCCCGACCATGTGCAATCGACCTGTTGAGGTTTCCTTACAAGGGAGTAAGCCGACCAAGAGAGGAAGAAATTGATTAAAAATTTATCTAGGTAATTTATCTAGGTAACAGATATAATCAAAAATCGACTTAATTGCCGAGTTTGGTCGAAGATAATCCACCTTGAGAAGGCAGAGTAGCTTCGACTTCATTAATACTAGATCTTGATAGACGCTACTTTATTTAAGTAAGTTGCACTTTCAGAAAATTTCCACGGTTAAAGAGATTTTTAGGATCAAACTATATAGTCAATTTCTTAAAAATTGATTTATTTACCACCCTACATTGTAGCTCAAGTAATTAGGGCAAGTTTGGGGGCTTTATAGTTGTCTTTGACATACTAAAACCGTTCCTCGATTTCCTTTAGTAATCCGTAACTCTTCGTCCAAGTAAAGTATTTTCAATAATCCTTTAGGAGATTTTTGCATCACAAAAGTTCTTTTTCCTGTTTGCCTATCTATTTCCGATGGATTCTTGATCCCAAACATCCACCTTATAAACCAAGAATTAAAGCGATCTCGAATACTCACAGAAGATTGAGAGTGGTTATTACCAAAGATGGATAACCATTGTTCAAGGTTGTCCGTATTAGCTGGGATCAACTCTCCTCCCGTAAATTTAACCTGTAAGGTATTCTCATCTACAGGATGACAAACGGCGAGATTTTTAATAATACCGTTTAATTCAGGAATATTATCCTCTATAGTTTTAAATTTCACTACAATATCATGAGTATATTCATTTTCTTGATTTGTGGAAAAAACTGGTTGCATAACTTCTTGGATCGCAACTTTCAGGTTAATGGGTTTAAACATATTAAATGCTAGTCTGCCCAAAGTATAAACATATTTATGCTGTTTATATTGTTGGCGATCTGGAAAATTTGGGGCATTAATTAACAACCAATTACCTTGTAATAGAGGTTCGTTTTTTGTCGGTGAATCGGTGGGATTTAAAGCAACTAATTCTTCAATAGCTGTTGCTATAACTTGATGTTTAGTATCACCATCATAGTCAGCAAGTGCTTTAAATAAGTTACCTTTAGCAATATCTCTTAGTTGGGTTGTTGAAGTCATCTTAAATTATTGTAATTTTTAGTTTTGTCTCAGTTATTGGGTTTCTTATTATTTTTGATGATTGTTATTATTTTTCTGCTTTGCCTTTTTTCAGTCTAAACCAAGCTCGGGGTATTATTTTCCAAAACTTACTAATTGTCATTCCAGCAATAGCTTGATTTGTTTGAGATAGTTGGGCTTGTAGATGAGCTAGTTGATTATGATATTGAGTGATTTGATTCGCAGTGCGATCGCGTAATTTGAGGTTATTTTGTTGTAGTTGAGTCAAAATTTGAGTTAATCTTTTAATCTCGGATTATTAATGTTTGAGACGATTTTGTAAAATGTGATTTTGGCGATCGCTTTCTTTTAGTTGTTGTCGAAGATTACTGAGAGCAATTTCTTTGTTTTGAAGAGTCTCAGTAAGGGAATTGATTTGTTCATTAAGATTACTAATATCAGTTTCTTTAGACTTAAGTGTCTCAGAGAGAGAATCTCTTTCAGTTTCTCTTTCTTGAATGACTTTTTGAAGATTATCTGCATGATTCTGTAAATTAACTACAGAATATCTAATGAACTTATCAAAAACATTAGGAGGAGTAGCAAAATAGTGGATTAAATCTTCTCTTTCCTTTGCTAAATAATAATCATTTAAGCCATCAAAATAAACATGATAATAATGATGATGCTCTAAGATAGTTTTAATATTAGTTTGGGTACGAATAGGAGAATTAGGAATAGTAGCTTCTAGAACTATAACAATGGGTCTAAAATTTTCCCAGTCATGTCCTAAAATAACTTTTTCTTCCCACCCTTCTACATCAATTTTTAGAAAATCAATCTGACATTTTACTTGTTCGCGACAAATATCTCCTAGCTTTCTAAGAGGTACTTTGTAAGGATTTACAGTAAAATTTTCGGCTTCAGCTAATCTGTAAGCTGTTTTTCGATCAAAGGTAGAAAGTCCTGTACTTTCCAATTCAAAAAATTCTAATTCTGATTCGGTTTCTCCTACCGCAATATTGAGATTGATATCTCTTTCTCTAGTTTGCTGTAATAAATCAAAGTATTCTTTTACTGGTTCGATATTAATACCCTGCCAACCTCGGTCATAAAAAGCTTTAGTAACAGAATCTATAACAGGATGGTGCGCTCCTACATCTATATAAAATCCTGAATTTTGCTCAGAAAAAAGACGGTTAAGCATTACATCTTCAAAATTTTGAGCATAGGAAATAAACATAATTGTTAATTGCTGATTGTTAATGACTAACTAATCACCACTATACCAATCCTATTAGTTTATTAACTAATCGTCCCTGTTAAAGGAGAACTAGCACTAGCATACTGTTTAACGGGGATTCTACCTGATAAGTAAGCTAATCTCCCTGCTACTGTTGCTAAACCCATTGCTTGAGCCATTGCTGGAGGATTTTGAGCTAGAGCGATCGCACTATTAATGAGTAAGGCATCTGCTCCCATTTCCATTGCTTGGGCTGCTTCACTAGGCGTACCAATACCCGCATCTACTACTACAGGAATATTAGCCTGTTCGATAATAATGGAAATATTGGCTGTATTTCTAATTCCTTGTCCCGATCCGATAGGAGAGCCTAAAGGCATTACTGTCGCACATCCTACTTCTTCTAGGCGTTTTGCTAGTAGGGGATCGGCGTTGATATAGGGTAAAACCGCAAAACCTTCTTTAACTAATTGTTCGGCTGCTTCTAGAGTGCCGATAGGATCAGGTAGTAAGTATTTGGCATCGGGGATCACTTCTAATTTGACAAAATTATTGTCTTCTTGTCCTAGAAGCTTTGCCATTTCCCTTCCCAAGCGAGCTACTCTAATAGCTTCTTCTGCCGTTTTACATCCTGCGGTATTGGGTAACATCCAGATTTTACTCCAATCAATTGCTTCTGCTAAACCTTCGTGTCCTTCTGCTTTGGTCTGAACTCGGCGCACAGCGACAGTAACAATCTCGCAACCACTAGCAATAATACTTTGTTGCATCGCTTCGATACTAGGATATTTCCCGGTACCAGTCATTAAACGAGAATTAAAGGTACGCCCTGCAATAGTTAAAGTGTCTTCACTAATTACTTGATTTTTGGGATCAAGCATTGCTGTAGAAGGAGAAGTTTCATTAACTTGTAAGGAGATTTTGTGACCATTATTGCTAGAAGCAGAGTGGTTTAAAAGAGTCATAGTATTATTGCTGGGGTTAGAAAAACGCTGCCAACTAAAGTGAGAGAGGAGAGGATCGGATTTAGCTTCTAAAATTAGATTTGCCAATAAAGCAGCAGTGACAGGAGCAAGGAGAATCCCGTTACGATAGTGTCCTGTAGCCAAATATAAGTTATCACAGGGACTAGCACCTAGTATGGGCAATTCATCGGGGGTTCCAGGTCGAAAACCCCACCAAAATTCGTCAATTTGCCAATTTGCGACAGCAGGATAGAGAGATATGGCTTTACTTAATAGACTTTGTATTCCTATCGGAGTATTGTGAGGAGTCCAGCCTACTTCTTCTACTGTTGCTCCAATAATCAGTCTGCCGTCTTGTCGAGGAACAAGATAGATATTATCGCCAAATAGTACCCTTTGTAGGGGATAGGGTTCATGGGGTTGATTCGGCATTCTAAGACAAAGCATTTGTCCTTTTACAGGACGTACAGGGATCGGTAATAATTGACTTGCCCAAGAGCCAGTAGCCAAGACATACTTATCTGCTTCTATTTCCCCATCAGAAGTAATGAGACTAGCAATTTTACCTTGTTTTTGTTGCAGGGCTTTAACAGTGACTCCTTCTTGTATTTCTATTTCTAGAACCTGAGCCGCTTGCAACAGCGATCGCATTAAACAACGATTATCTACTTGTCCGTCTTCAGGATACCACCAGCCACCAATAATGCTTGACCCTAAACCTGGTTGATAAAAGGCAATACTATCTCGATCTAACCAGATTTTCTGATTCTGCTCTGTTAAGCACTGTTCCTGATTTCCTGCTTCTGATAGAGGTGCCAGAATCCCACAGGGCAAATAACCAGTATCAATTCCGCTTAGTTCTTCTAATTTCCTAGTCCATTCTGGATAGAGCCACCGAGATTTGAGACACAAATCTCGCATCGGGGCAACAGTAATATTTTCTGCCATCGGTGCCAGCATTCCTGCTGCTGCATAAGAAGCTGCTTGTTGCCCATCTCTACTAATTACCTTAACTTCTGCTCCCCGTAGTTTTAATTCTATGGCGATCGCTAAACCGATTACACCACCGCCAATGATGATAATTTCCCTGGTTTGTTTCATTTTCCCCAGCCTCTAGCAAGATTAACAAGCAGTATCGGAATTTTAACAAGATGAATATTATACCGTGTTGCTTCAGGTCAATTGGGGATTATGTTGTTTTGATTGATATCTGTAAGAGGAGGTTGAGGTTTATGGCAAGTACTTTTGTACGACTTGCCATCCTGTGAAAGAAACAAAAATTAATCCTCCACACAATAAGATATTGACAGTTAGATGTAGATTTCTTGCCCACATATTTCTGCTGTTAATCTGAGTTGCACTCCAAGCAGATACCAAGGTCAGTAATACCACCAAGATTCCTGCTACTAGATGGGATGATTGTCCCAGACTGCCATAATGACCTATAGTTCCAATTAATCCGATCCCCAGCAACAATAACACCAATAAAACCATTACGATACCAGAAGTGTAATGAAAAGTTCTTAGCCAAGAGGGACGACGAATTCTTGTAGTGCGAGCATACCAAACTATGCTACCAGATAAGCACTGTAATAAATAGGCAAGTATAGTCAAGACCATTGACCAAGCAGCAATCTTCCACAACCAGAGAAATGAAGGTAAATTCACATTTAGTAACCAAAAATTAATTCTTGAACCAGTTTATAGCTTTCAGTTTGGTAATGTAGCAAAGTTGTTACAAATGACTAGATTTCTCTCCCAAACTCTTACTTGTTAATCTATAAACCAATAACCATATCGTGCATTTGGACTATTTTAGAGAAAAAATAGTTTTCCTTTGTAATCGTTTAATTCTTGTTCTTAATGTCAAATGTTTTCTCTCAATACGTCAAGAGGGAATTTGTCCAAAGTCCAAAAGTTGGCAACATATCCAATTTTTTCCCTACTTCTTCCCGATTCTCTCTTTTAATACAGATAAGAGGAGATCTCTTCACACATAAGATGTCTGGGATTGTCAGAGAGAGGGGCAAAATGAGCGATAGCGATGATAATTTACAACAATACGGAAATATAATAAGCGCGATCGCATTTATTACTGCGATGGTAATGGGTATCATACATGGTATTGGCATGTTTTGGGAAGAAAATAAACCCCAACCAGATGATCTGATCACTAAAAACCCAGACCCTAGTGTGGTTCAACCCCCTGTGGTTCAATCCCCTGTGGTTCAATCTCCTGTGGTTCAATCTCCTGTGGTTCAACCTCCTGTGGTTCAACCCCCTGTGGTTCAATCCCCGGTGGTTCAACCTCCTGTAAACAAGACCAATGCAACTGTTGCTGGAGAACCAGGAATTAAAAACATTCGTTCTGGTCCTGGGACAGTTTATAGTATTGTTGGAAAGATTTCCACAGGCAGTAGGGTGAAGATTCTATCTCAAAAACAAGACCGAGGTGGTTATCTATGGTACAAAATCTATAATCCATCTTCTAAGACTGAAGGATGGATGGCTGCGCAACTTATTAGTACCGATTAATTTTGATAATCACCTTACTATAGCAATTCTCGGTTAGATGAGATACGCCTTGGCTATGTCTGGAGAAAGGAAATTAAGGATAAAGGGGAAAAAGTTGTCCCTCATGAGTCTGAGAACCGCCATATCCCTCTTATGTCACTCTCTGAGAAGGCAGTTTTTAGAAGGTTTATCAATTAATGGCTTCAGGTGATCGTAGTACAATAATCAAGTTTTTGTATTTGTTATTAGAAAAAAATCGCTCTAGCCCTTATAAACAAAAAGTTCTAGGATTCATATTTTACTTTTGTTTTTGGAAAGTGACAGAAGAGAGAGATATACTATATTATTTATTTATGAAATTTATTATTATGAAAAAATACTTACTTTTGTTACGAAATAAGATTAGTTTTTTCTTGTTAACCTATTTAACGGCTTTAGTAGTTATAGCACTAGGAATAAGCATTCTAGACAATATTAAAGAATTCCCTGAATTTTCTATACAATCTACACCTCCCAATTCAGATACTTCTGTTACTCCCCTACCTTCTAGCGCTGAAGAAAATTTACCATTACTTCCTCCAGTAGCTTCTCAAAAGCAATTTAATTCTGAGGAAGAGTATAAACAATTTTCTCAGACTTCAAATACTCCACCTAAAGTAGAAACCTATTTGGGTCATTTTCCTTATTCAGAAAACAAACAAGAAAATTTAGTTAAGGTAGCTGATTTTTATGGACGAGAAGAATTTCTCGATAAGACAGCAGCAAATGCATTCAATCGCATGAAATCAGATGCGAAAACAAGTGGGGTAGATATAACAATCATCTCAGGATTTCGCTCAATAGCACAGCAAAAGAAATTATTTCTCAAACAAATTAATAAACGGGGAGGTAAGGAAGCAGCAGCTAGATTTAGTGCGCCTCCGGGTTACAGCGAACATCATACAGGTTATGCGCTCGATATAGGAGAGGGACAAAACATTGATACTTATATTAAATTTGAGTTTGAGTACACTGAAGCCTACCTTTGGTTAGTCAAAAATGCTCACAAATATGGATTTGAATTATCTTTTCCTAAAAATAATCTTCAAGGAGTAAGCTACGAACCGTGGCATTGGCGTTTTGTTGGTTCACAAAAAGCACAAGATATTTTTAGAATGGCAAGGATGAAGCAATGAAAACTCAGGTTTATAGCTAGATACCCATTTTCTCATGCTCAAAAAAAATTGGGATTGTTATAGTTAACAACCCCAGTTTAATCTTGATCTCTAATTTAAAAATAATATTGATAATTCATTAAGTTTTAAACACTGACTGTAGCTTTGGGAGATGAAAGCTCAACAGACCGATTGAGGCTAATTTTATTGAGGCTAATGTTAATGTTGTCTTGGGAAGAGTTTTTCACTGGGGAATTATCATCTAACTTTTCTGGCTGTTGGATGCAAAGACGATCACAGGGTATGGTATCAGATAGGATCGCGCTAGCCATCATCCCACAGTGAATTTCTAATAGTGCTTGAGGAATTGCCTCAAAAACTAACCTCTGCCCAGGAAAAACCACTCTTTCAAAGTACCAATTAGGGATATTGGTGATTCGGGCTACCTGAATGCGGCTAGTGGCGTTTACATAACAACACAAAACACGATTATTTTTGTCATTTGGTAAGGAATCGAGTATTTGAGACATAATTATTGAAGCGTTTAAAAACTCTGTTTACTATTGCTTTACATAAACTAACACTTCCCGATCCCCAATAGTTGTAAAAGGGAATACCAATTTCCCTCTTCTCATTGGGTTTTTGCTAAATTGCAATTTTTTTTACAATTTAATTTTTATTTAATGTTTATTTTATAACATTTTTGCTAATAAGTTTGAGTTTTTTTGATTTGTTTCAGTTTATATTTGAGTAAGGCAATGGCGATCGCAATCACCAAGTGTGTCAAAGACTAGTAGTATAGCAATACGTCAGAAGGTTAGGACATAGGATTTAAAGTAGGGGCTTTTCGGGAAAAGCCCTTACAGAATTTGATTTGTCCTAACCTAAATTTGTAGGGCTATAAACCACAGAGATTATGATAAGTTAATTTATCCCCCTGTCTTCGTGTCCCCTGTCTCCGCGTCAGTCTCAACCTGTCAGCGTTACACCGCGCCCTTAACGACGGTGCCTGCGGGGCGCTTGCTGGAGCTTTAATCTTTTTAATCTATGGATGTGAGCCTTAAGGCACGGGGTAATAGAAGCTCCATTGCGCGGGGGGCTAGAACAAACAGTTAACTGTCGGATTCATAAACATAAAATTAACGAAGTTAGAGGAGTTGCGGGAGCTTGCATCCCGCTTTGCGCTCTAACAAGCCCCCTTCCCCGACCGCATTCCGCGGTCACAAAGTCTTTGAACAATAAGGGATATCGGATAGAGCAAAAAGGATTTTACTCATAATTTATCCCTCAATCCTCATCCTAACTAGTAAAGAACTATTAAAGGCGATCGCTTTTTATTATTCACTATATTTTATTATTCACTATATTTGTTAAATTATGGCTGTATTTGAGGGAAATTTTGCTCAAGATTCATCTAAATTCCGTTTTGCAATTATTATTGGTCGTTTCAATGATTTAGTAACCGATAAACTCCTATCAGGTTGTCAAGACTGTCTCAAGCGTCACGGTGTGGATGTGGAGCCTTATGGGACTCAAGTAGATTATATTTGGGTACCTGGTAGCTTTGAATTGTCTATGATGGCACGTCAGATGGCAATTTCTGGTCGTTATGATGCGGTAATTTGCTTAGGTGCAGTCATTCGTGGACAAACACCTCATTTTGATTATGTATCCGCAGAAGCAGCTAAAGGAATCGCTGCTGCGAGTTTTCAAACTGGTGTGCCTGTAATCTTTGGAGTGCTAACAGTAGATACGATGCAACAAGCTTTAGAAAGAGCCGGAATTAAAGCCAATTTAGGTTGGAATTATGCCTTAAATGCTTTGGAAATGGCAAGCTTAATGCAACAAGTCAAAGAAAATAAACCCGCACCATCTGCTTTACCAGAAGCCACTATTTCTTCTCTTCCGCAGCAAAACTTAATTAATTCTGATTGACTTTAGGGGTTTTCCTGATGTACGAGAATAAACCTAATCCGATAAAACCGAAAATCAGGGTGAAAATACTGTGGGGTTCAGGAACTTTAGTACAAGGATCGTTTGTTTTTGGTGCTTGAGAACAAGAAAGGTTGAGAGTACTAACTTCGAGTCTGACTTGAGTGGAAGTAGTGAATGTTTGGGAAAATCTACCACTTAAGGTAATAGCACCAGACTCTTGATTTTGATTTGAGCCAAAGTTGGAAGTTCTCAAGCCATTAAAGCTAACATTATCAGTAGCATCAGCAAAGAGAAAATCATTATCAAAATCAAGCAGATTTGTCGTTAAATTACCGCTCGCAATAAAACCACCTAAAAAGCTATCATTACTGTCATCTAATAGGGAAAAAGTCGCTCTGCTAAGGTTAGAAACCGCTCCATCTAAAATGCTGTCAACCGTATTGCCTAAAAATAAATCAACTTCAAACCCAAAGCTTAAAGTTTCATTCTCTGGAATCAGAAAACTACTACTGGTAAAAGCAAAAGCATTTCCAACGCCAAAATAATTAGGACCATCTGCTATGACATCAGTATCAAAATCTAAATTGACTAACGTCTCATTACTCTCATCAGTTATAAAAGCTAAAGTTCCATTGGCATTAGCATCAACTGTACTATCTTCACTCCCCGAAAATGCAATTGCGTTTCTATCACTGTTAGCATCAGGATTTTGTGGCGTAAGGCTAAAATCAAAGAGACTAATCGAAGCTTCAGATTCAGCAAAAGTTGCTGCTTGAGTTGGCAATTCCCCCAAGAGAGTGCAACTAATGACAGAAGTTGTAGTAAGGATAGCAATTTTAAAAGACGATTTCATAATCTAGATGGAACTGGGGCAAAAACTTTTGGTATTACATAGGTTTACTAGCAATAACTTATGCGCTGTTGTATCTGTTTAATAATATAATACTTGCTCCTCGCTCCTTGTACGGGCGGTTCGCGTTCGATGAAGGGAGCGAAGCACCGCCCCTACTTGCTACTTTACCAATTGATACCTGTTGACTCTAAAACTTCGATTCTCTACATTGTTATTGGCGTAGTCTGCAATAAAATCCCAGCTTTAACAAAATTGTCATGACCTTAACTGTATATAACACCCTCACCCGTCGCAAAGAACCATTCAAAACCATAGAACCTAATAAAGTGCGGATGTATTGCTGTGGCATTACTGTTTATGACTATTGCCATTTAGGTCATGCTCGAACTTGTTTAGTATGGGATGTGGTACGGAATTATCTGCAATGGTCTGGTTACGAAGTAAACTATATTCAGAATTTCACTGATATTGACGATAAAATCCTCAATCGTGCCAGAGAAGAAGGCACATCTATGGAAGATGTTTCCGAACGCTTCATTAAGGCATATTTTGAAGATATGGAACGATTAGGGATAGGCAAAGCTGATGCTTATCCCCGTGCGACTCACACTTTAAATGGGATTAAACGGTTAGTTGCAGAGTTAGAACAAAAAGGCTTTGCTTATCCAGCAGATGGAGATGTTTATTATTCCGTCAGACAGTTTCCCGAATACGGTAAATTGTCAGGTAGAAAGTTAGAAGATATGCAAGCAGGGGCGAGTGGTAGAGTAGAAGACCCCGAAGTAAGCAAGAAAAAAGACCCCTGTGACTTTGCCTTGTGGAAAGCAGCCAAAGCAGGTGAACCTTCTTGGGAGTCTCCTTGGGGTGCAGGTCGCCCTGGTTGGCATATAGAATGTTCTGCTATGGTTAGAGATATACTGGGAAAAACCATTGATCTTCACGTTGGTGGTAGCGATCTAACTTTTCCCCATCACGAAAACGAAATCGCCCAGTCAGAAGCCGCAACAGGGAAACCTCTTGCTAACCATTGGATGCACAACGGGATGGTGAAGGTTGACGGAGAAAAGATGTCTAAATCTCTAGGCAACTTTACTACTATTCGGGACTTATTAGATAAACCTGTTGACCCAATGGCAGTGCGTTTGTTTATTTTACAGGCACATTACCGCAAACCTGTTGATTTTACCGATGAAGCCATTGAAGCTGCGACTAATGGTTGGGAAACCCTCCAAGAAGGATTGTTATTTGGCGATCGCTTTGGCAAACAGTTAGGATTTACTAATGCAGGGGTAGATGACTCTCTAACCCAGAAGTTTAAGAATGCAGTGGATGATGACTTTAATTTTGCTGGTGGGTTAGCAGTGTTGTTTGAAATAGCTAAGGAGTTACGGAAAGAAGGTAATATCTTAGTCCATCAGGGTAAAACAGAAACTAACCCCAAACAGTTAGAAACTCAATGGCACACTTTAGTAGAATTAGCAGGAGTTTTAGGGTTTTCGGCACAACTAGAAGCCGAAACAGATCACAGTGGAGATGATTTAACTGATACTGAAATTGCAGCTTTAATACAACAACGCACAGAAGCCAGAACAGCCAAAAATTGGGCAGAAAGCGATCGCATTAGAGATGAACTTAAAGCCAAAGGTATTAGTTTAATTGATACTAAAGAAGGCACAACTTGGCATCGTGGGTAAGAGTAAGTATCTTGTCCCTTTAGATAACTAGATAACGGGTATTATTACTCAATAATTTTCAACTTTTCTAAATTCCAAAAAGCTCCACCAAGAGCAGAATATTGGATAGTTTGAATATTATTTCTCACTGCTCCTAAAGCTAAAGGATTAACTAAATATATAAAGGGGACATTTTCTTTAACTATTTCTTGTACCTCTGCATAAATTGCTTTGCGTTTTTCAATGTCTAACTCTCTTGCAGCGTCAATAAATAATTGACCGATTTTTGCTTCCCAATCAGCAATTTTTCTACCTTTGATTGGTTCTTGTCCAGGTTTTGCCCCCTGATTAAAAAAGTGCAAACTCCCATCAGTAGCCCACAAATTAGCACCATTATTCGGTTCATTTCCTCCTGTAAATCCTAACAAGATACATTCCCAATCTAAAGAGCTATCAAGTTTATTTACTAGGGTATTAAAAGCAATAGGCTCAAAGTCAACTTCGATCCCAATTTTTGCTAAATCACTTTTGATTTGTGACCCCATAGCCTCTCTAGTTTTATTGCCAGAATTAGTATTAAGGGCAAATTTAACTCGATTGCCTTTGCTGTCGAATAACTCTCCTTTCCCGTTATAAGTAAAACCAGCTTCTCTTAGTAACTGTTTTGCTTTTTCTATATTATATTCGTATCCTTTCAAGTCATCATCATAAAAAGGAGATTGAATAGAAATAGGGGAGTTTTGGGGTTCTCCTAAGCCCCGATAGATATTATTAATAATTCTTTGACGATCAATTGAATAGGCTACTGCTTGTCGGAATTTGACATTATTAAACCACTGGGATTTAATAGGCTCAACAAAAGGTTTACCATCCCTCTGACCTTGATTCAAATTAAAAGTAATAAAAGTTGTGCCGTACTGCGCCCCGCCATTATAAATAGTAAAGTTACCCCTTTTTTCTTCTTTTTTTAGTAGAGAAAAATATTCAGGAGAGACAGAAATAGAATCTAAAGCCCCAGAACGAAACTGTAATAAAAATGTATCTTGGGACTCTACAATTTGCCAGACTACTTTTTCTATATAAGGTAAAATATCGCCATTTTCCGTTTTTTTCCAATAGTAAGGATTACGTTCAAAGATAATTCTTTGACTATTAACATATTCTTTTAACTTATAAGCACTGTTAACCACAAAATCTTCAGGAGGAGTATCTACTGTCCAGGTTGCAAGAAATAATAAGTTACCGTCTTTATCTTTATTTTCTATCGTTTTTCTCAGTATATGAGCCGGTAAAATACTCTGTCCAATGCTACTAAAAAAAGGCGAAAAAGGTTCTGCTAAAACAAACTCAATTTCTAAGTCATTTAGCTTCCTTACTTTGGGTAACTCTTGACTTTGACCAACTCTTAAAACATCTTTTGTACTAGTCGGAACATCAGGATTAAAATACAGTTGGTTGTAGCTAAAAACCACATCATCTGCGGTTAAAGGATGACCATCAGACCACTTTAATCCCTTCCTGAGTGTAAAAATAACTTTTAATTTATCTTCTGAAACTGACCAAGATTCTGCTAAAGCTGGTTCAGGTTCTCCTGTAATGGGATTTTGGAAAACTAACCCATCAAACATCATTCCCCCTACACTACTACTAGTTGCATCTTGAGAAATTACAGGATTAAAAGTCTTAGGATCGCTTAATATTGCTTGCACTAATTGGGGGACTTGGTTAGCATCAGATTGTAACCGGGCAGAATTGCAACCACTTAAGGTAATTGTATTAAGGATAATTACCCCAATTAGTAATAGTTTCGAGGCAAAAGCATGCAATAACTTAAACTCTATAAATTTGATTTTATTAAGATACATTAATTAATACTTACTTGAGCGAAAAAAGATAACTGATTACTGATTACTGATTAATCCTGATGACCCAAAGCATAGACTCCACAAATCATACAAGTCATTATGCCCAAACTAATCGACCAGCTAAGACCCAAGCTGAGAGAAATTCCCCAATTACAGACAAATCCTAACATCAGAAACGGAATAATACTCATAACAGAAGCATAAAAAGCGTTTTGGGATTCTCTCACAGGACGAGTTTCTTCATATTCCTCTACAGAAGTATAAAGCGATCGCTCTGCAAAATTAAACCATCGCCATAACTGTTCTGTAATCCAATCTTTTACAGAAGTCAGACTAATATAGAGTACCAATGACCACAAACAACTACCAGCGATCGATGTTAGATCGAGAGGGAATAAAAAAGGAAAGAAATCTTGCAGCATAGTAAATTTTAAATTTATTTGGAATAAGAAGATGATTATTGTGGGATTCTAGCAAATATCTTTTTCTTTCAGGGGGGGAATAACAAGTAATTATACTGAGTCTCTTATTGCTGTAAAAGTTAATAGATAGTATATTGGGAGAATGTGTTCACCTAACACAACGAAAAATTTACTCCGTAATTTAAGATCTATTATTTGCCATAAATAGTAGATCTACTTATTAACATTTCGGGACTAAAGTTGTAATTGTGTTCCTTTATTAAGGGATAGGTTGTTGAGGAGCTAGTAGGAACCCAAAGAGCTATGA
>JASJEK010000208.1 GCA_030064915.1 Xenococcaceae cyanobacterium MO_234.B1 | reverse complement strand
AGTCTTAATTAAACGGTTAGGAAAGACCAGGAGGACAAGGAAGACCAGGAGGACAAGGAAGAAATTCTCTCCCAACTCTTCCTTGTCTCCCCACTCTCCCTTGTCTTACCCTTCCCTTGAATTTATTTATGCAAGAGGTATAAAGTCGAGCCGAAGTAATGAAATTAAAAGGCAGCCTCAATATGAACGGGATGGGGGATTGAGTTTGTAGTGATCGGCAGGGAGAGGAAAGCGCGCCTCTAATAATGTTTACAAAAAAGATAAATAAAAAGCTGAAATCTTTATATTTCAGGAGTTTTAGGGTTTGTATAATATTTGTAATTACTCGTAAAGAGTTAAACCTACTAGCAAGCTGTAAAGCCGAGGGGCATATGGGCGAGGTTTCCTCAAAAGGAGGACGCTCCCTCGGAGGTTGCCTCCGACATTTCAGCCGTCCGTCTTGTACGCTCTGTTCTGCGGACGATGGTAGGTACTATACCTTAAGAAAAGGAAAAAGCACTAGTGAGGGTTAATCAACATTGGAACGATGGGTGGTTTAGAGCAATTATTATTTTTCTGCTCGCAGGATTTACTATTGAAGGTAAATCAAGTTTAGCTCAGGTAGTTCCAGATACAACCTTGGGTAATGAAAATTCTGTTGTTACTCCTAATGTCAATGTTAAAGGGTTGCCAGCCAGTTTAATAGAAGGTGGAGCAAACAGGGGGGCAAATTTATTCCATAGTTTTAGTGAATTTAATATTGGAGATTTAGAAAGAGTTTACTTTGCTAATCCCACAGGTATTGAAAGGATTTTTAGTCGAGTTACAGGGAATAATATTTCTAGTATTGAGGGTGTGTTAGGGGTACTAGGCAATGCAGATTTATTTTTCCTGAATCCTAATGGCATTATCTTTGGGCAAAATGCCAGTTTAGATGTCAATGGTTCTTTTATGGCTAGTGGTAGCGATCGCTTGCTCTTTAAAAATGGCTGGGAATTTAGTGCTAGTAAACCAGAAGCACCACCACTACTGACAATTAACATGCCCATTGGTCTAGGATTCCTAGATAATCAGAGAGCAAAGGTAGAAAATGCTGGTAATTTAACTGTAGGCGCTCAACAAAGACTTACCCTTGCAGGAAATCAAGTAACTAGCACTGGCAGCCTAACCGCAGCAGGAGGAACAGTAGAGCTATTAGGTACAGGAAGTGTCGCTCTATTAGAAGATGCCAATATTGATGTTTCTTCCCCTACTGGTGGAGGAACTGTCTTAATTGGTGGAGATTTTCAGGGTCAAGGTACGGTACCCAATGCCCAACGGACTTATGTAGGTGATAACGTCACTATCAAAGCTGATGCCCTAACTAATGGTAATGGGGGCAAAGTCATAGTTTGGGCAGATGAGGTAACAGGTTTCTATGGGAGTATCAGTGCCAGAGGTGGGGTAGAGTCTGGTCATGGTGGTTTAGTGGAGGTATCTGGTAAGGAACACCTGATATTTCGAGGGAATGTAGATACCAGTGCAGTTAATGGCTTGCCAGGAACTTTATTACTCGACCCGACTAATATTATCATTGCTGATGGCAGTGGGGATGAAGCAGGGGATGGCACTGATACTTTTGCCGGGAATAATTCTGGGGTAGAGGGTTCAATTCTTAGTGCGCCCCTGAGTGAGATTAATGATACAGCACCGACTACGATTTATGAATCGGAGTTAGAGGGACTATCTGGGGATACCAATATTGTCCTCCAGGCGACTAATGATATTACGCTGCAAGATTTAAGCGATGATGGGTTGGAGTTAGCTGCTGGTACAGGGGTAATTGCCCTGAGTGCGGATGCAGATAGGGATGGTGTAGGTGATTTTGTCATGGAGGATAATGTCGCCGATACCATCTTCACTAATGGACGGGATCTTGCCATTTCTGGGGTGAGTTTGACCCTCAGTAATATTGATACTTCTCAACAGGTAGGAAATAGTGGTTCAATTGCTCTGGATGCCACTGGTGATATTAATATCAATGGTGTTGTTAATACTTCGGGAAATTTAGGCAATGGCGGTGCGGTTGATATTACTGCCAGGTCTCTTCTTCTAACCAATGGGGCTCAGATTTTATCTGGAATTAATGGAGAAGGAAATGGCGGGGCGGTCGCTATTACTGCTACCGAGTCCGTCACTGTGTCAGGGGAATCCAGCCAGGGATTTGGAGGTGGCATCTTTAGCCAGGTCAACCTAGGTGCAAAGGGAACGGCAGGAGGCATCACCATTAATACCGGCTCCCTCTCTCTCACTGATGGGGCAAAGCTGAATGCTACTACTTTCGGAGTGGGGGATGCCGGAGCCATAACTATCACAGCCACCGATGTTATCTTCATTGAAGGAGAAGACAGCCAGGGATTTAGTGGGATCAGTGGGATCTTTAGCCAAGTGGGAAGCGAACAGGTGGGAGAAACAGCGGAAGGGACATCCGGAGGAATCACTATAAAAACGGGTTCCCTCTTCCTCAAAGATGGGATAGAACTGAATGCGAGTACTTTCGGGATGGGGAATGCGGGGGACATCACCATCAAAGCCACCGATGTTATCTCCCTTGAAGGGGAAAATAGTCAGGGATTCGGCAATGGTATCTTTAGCGTAGTGCTAGCAGAAGCAGAGGGAACCGCAGGAAACATCACCATAGACACGAGTTCCCTCTTCCTCAAAGATGGGGGACAACTGGTCACAGGTATCATAGGAGTAGGGAAGGCAGGGGACATTGCTATCACAGCTACCGATGTTATCTCTATTGAAGGTAGAGACAGCCTGGGATTTAGTAGTGGCATCTTTAGTGCAGTGCTAGCAGGAGCAGAGGGAACGGCAGGAAACATCACCATAGACACAAGCTCTCTCTCCCTCACTGATGGAGCTAGAGTTTCTGCTAGTACCTTTGGAGGAGGAGAAGCAGGTGATATAGTTATCACAGCCAAGACCCTAGAAGCAACTAGCGGTAGTCAAATTCAAACCAACACCACTAGCAACTTTGATGCTGCCGACATTATCTTAAAAATTAGCGACAAACTCTTTCTCTCAGGTGAAGACAGTGGACTCTTTGCCCCAACCCAAGGAGAAGGCAAAGCTGGTGAAATTATCATTGATACTCCTCAACTAACTATCGACCAGGGAGCCTCCATTTCTGCCTTTACCGAAGCAGCAGGAGAAGGAGGAACTATAACCATTAATGCACCCCAAGCAGTCCTCCTCACCGATAACAGTAAACTTACCGTGGAAACTAGCGGTGCGGGTAAACCAGGAGACATTACCATCACCACTCCTAACCTCACCATTGGCAAAGATGCAGAAATTAGTGCTACTGCTACTGACACTTCTACTAATACCGAGGGGGGTGGTAGTATTACCGTTAACTCTACCAACCTCGATTTAACCGGCAAACTGGGTATCTTTGCTGAAACTCAAGGAGAAGCACCAGCAGGAACTCTCAACATCCAACCAGATAACAATAAACCTAACTTAGATATTCAATTCACTGATACTGCAATCATTTCTGCTTCTACAACTGCTGGTGGGAAAGGGGGGAATATCAACCTCACTGCTCCCGAAACCATTAACATTACTGGACAAGGCAAAGTAGCCGTAGAAACCACAGGGATAGGAGATGCTGGCAGTATTAACATCACCAGCCAAAACTTCAACATCAGCAACCAAACTGAAATCTCTGCCTCTACCTTGAGCAGTGGTCGAGCAGGTGACATAAATATTACTACCGATACCCTAACTATAAAGGATGGTGCAGATATAGCAGTAAGTAGTACCGCATCAGGAACAACCGGTAATATCAATATCACAGCCGACTCCATTACCTTAGACAACCAAGCAAAAATCGAAGCCAGAGCTTTTTCTGTAGATGGCGGGAATATCGACTTGCAGGTAGAGAATTTATTAACCTTCAGCAATAACAGTACCATTTCCGCTACTGCCGGTATTCTAGAAGGAGCAGGAAATGGAGGTAATATTGACATCAACGCCAATTTTATCGTCGCCTTTCCTGATAATAACGAAATTATTGCCAATGCTTTTGAAGGTACTGGCGGCAACATCAACATCACCACCAATGCTATTTTTGGTTTTCCAGAATTTCTGACTATCAGTGCTTCTTCTGAATTTGGTTTAGATGGTGAGGTTTCTATTAACACTCCTGAGGTTGAACCACAGCAAGGCTTAGTTAATTTACCCAGCACTTTTGCTACACCTCCTTTAGATACCAGTTGTCAAGCAACCAATTCAGCCAATAGTAGCAGTTTTGTTAATTTAGGTAGGGGGGGGTTACCAAAAAATCCGAGAGAAATTCGCAGCAATCAAGAAATTTGGGATGATTTAAGCTCTCCTGTTCTAGAAAGTTCTCCTAATTCAGATTTACAATCACAATCAACTAAATATAACCCTATTGTTGAAGCCCAAGGTTGGATAGTTGGGGATAAGGGACAGATTATTTTAGTTGCCAATGTTGAGCAAAAAGATAACTTAGAAAATTATAATCCAGCAAAAATCACCAATTCTTGTCAAGACAATCATCAATTATCCAATGGAAGTAAATAGCGAACTCTCTATAAAAAAGATAGTAAAAATAATAGTAAAAATAAACAATGGAATTGCAAAAATTACTTCAAATTTAAAAGAAAAACTCTAAAAATTTTTACAGTAAATTTATCCACAAGCCTTACATCAGATTGGCAAAGTTATTTTAATAAACAACAAATTGAATATTAAATGACTAGTAAACAATTTAAATTCCTCACAAGAACGGTTATCGGCATAACCTTAGTAATTATGTTAGGGACATTGCCAAAACACTTTCTTGTACAACCAATCAATGCCCATTCCATAAATAATCAAGAAAGCATCAAAAATTCTTTACTTTATAGCCAATTTCATCCTAGTCAACTGGTTCAACAGGGTAGAGAATATTATCAAGCTCAGGATTTTACTGAAGCAATAAAAGTTTGGCAACAAGCACAAGATATTTATCAATCTCAGCAAGATAAATTAAATCAAGCTACAGTTTTGAACTATCTTTGTTTAGCTTATACAAAATTAGGACAGTTGCCAGCAGCCGAAAAAGCGATCGCGTATAGTTTAGAATTATTAGATAGCTCAGAAGCTAAAAATTTATCTGTTTTAGCTCAAACCCTCAATACTCAAGGCAGTTTACAATTAGCTCAAGGCAATATACAACAAGCTATTCTTACTTGGCAAGAAGCCACAAAAATCTATCAACAAGCAGGAAATGGGACAGGAGAAATTGGTTCTCTAATTAATCAAGCACAAGCCATGCAAGAGTTGGGTTTATATATCCAAGCTGAGAAAACTTTAACCAAAGTCAAGGATATTTTAGCCAAACAAGCAGATGATGAGCTGAAAATATCTGGATTGCGAAAATTAGCAAATATTCAGCGTTTACTGGGTAATTTAACCGAATCTGAAGCAAATTTACAAGAAAGTTTAGCGATCGCCGAATCTCTTCAATCCGATACCCAGATTAGTGCTAGTTTACTTAATTTAGGGAACACTGCCATAGCAAAGGGAGAATATGAAACAGCTAAGAATTACTATCAGCAGGTAGTTAATCTTTCCCCTTCCACTGTTACTAAAATCAAAGCCCAACTCAATCAACTTAGGGTACTTATAGATACCCAAGAATATATCAAAGCAATTGAACTATCCCGTGAGATTAAACCACAACTAGACAAATTACCTATTAATAGAAATAATATCAGCGATCGTCTTAACTATCTAGTTAGTTTAATTCATTTACAACCATACACAGTTGAAAGTCCTCTTGTCCCCTCTCCTAATAGGAGAGGGTTAGGGAGAGGTTTGGGAGATTTAGGGGGCATTACTAAAGCAGAAATTATTCAGTTTGCCAATACTACCCTAAAACAAGCTAAAAGTATTGAAGACAAACCATCTCAAGCTTTTGCCCTTGGCTATATTGGTACTATTTACGAACAAACCCAAGAATGGACAAAAGCCGAGGAATTTACCCAACAAGCCTTATCCCTCGCCCAATCTCTCAATGCAGAGGATATTGCCTATCAATGGCAATGGCAACTAGGCAGAATTTATAAAGCCCAAGGCAACATAGAAAAAGCAACTATTGCTTACCAACAAGCATTTAATACCTTACAATCATTACGTCGTGACTTAGTTGGGATTAATGCTGATGTGCAGTTTTCTTTTCGGGAAAGTATCGAACCCGTATATCGAGAATTAGTAGATTTATTACTCACTACTAACAATAATTCTTCTATCAACACAACTAACTTAGAAACATCTCGTCAAATCATTGAATCACTCCAAATAGCAGAACTAGAAAACTTCTTCCGTTCCAACTGTTTAGAAGGGCAAATTGTCCCCGTTGATAATATCCCCCAAACCAATGCAGCGATAATTTATCCGATTATTCTACCCGACAGAATCGAAGTAATTATTAGTCTTCCCCAGCAACCTTTAACCCACACCACTACTTATATACCTGAGTCACAAGTTAATAGCACCTTACAACAACTCAGTCTCAGTCTCCGCAAACCCTTTACCGCCCCAGAAGGAAAAGTTTTAGGCAAACAAGTATATGACTGGTTAATTAAACCCCTAGAAAACAATCTAACAGACAGTCAAGTTAGTACTCTTGTCTTTGTTCTCGATGGAGAATTAGGAAATATACCCATGTCTGCACTTTATGATGGGGAAAAATATCTAGTAGAACAATATAGCATCGGTCTTGCTCCA
Organism: Xenococcaceae cyanobacterium MO_234.B1; assembly: GCA_030064915.1. Lineage (GTDB taxonomy): Bacteria > Cyanobacteriota > Cyanobacteriia > Cyanobacteriales > Xenococcaceae > JASJCP01. The sequence goes on along the minus strand of JASJEK010000208.1, from coordinate 6,169 downwards.
GGCTTACAGCTATTAGACCCCAAACCCCTACAGCAAGTCAAACTTGAGGCTCTAGTAGGTGGTTTAAGCGAACCCCGTCACGGCTTTACAGGTTTAGAAAATGTTAAACGAGAAATCGCAGAAATAGATGCCCAATTACCTAGTGAAGTCCTAATTGATAGTAACTTTACCAGCACTGCTCTACAAGACCAAATTGCTAATATTCCTTATCCTGTCGTACATCTTGCCAGTCACGGGCAATTTAGCTCCAATGCAGATGAAACCTTTATTGTCGCTTGGGATAAACCGATTAAAGTCAAAGAATTAAACAATTTTCTGCGTCAGAGTCAACAAACAGAAGACAAAGCCCTGGAATTACTGGTATTAAGTGCCTGTGAAACCGCAACAGGGGATAAAAAAGCAGCTTTAGGACTAGCAGGAGTAGCTTTACAAGCAGGAGCAAGAAGCACTTTAGCAACTCTTTGGACAGTGAGTGACGAAGCTACAGCAGAGTTTATGAGTCAATTTTATCGTTTATTAGCTCAAGGAAATCTCAGCAAAACCGAAGCTTTAAGACAAGCACAACTTACTCTACTTAAAGACCCTAATTACGATACTCCCTATCTCTGGGCTGCTTTTGTTTTAATAGGCAATTGGCTTTAGTTTAATTGAAAATTGAGAATTAAGGTTAATTTTTAGCTATGAAAGTTAGGAGAACTCTTACTCTGCCCAATTTTCGAGCTTCAGATTCGGAACTTGAGAAAAGTCTTTATAATTTCGCGTAACTACTGTTGCATCCTGAGTTAAAGCAATACAAGCAATCCTTAAATCTTTTTCTAATCTCTTTTTAGCTAAAGCTTTAGAACTTTGTCGTAAATTGTTATAGTAATCTTCAGCATTTTGATCAAAATTTAAAATATTTATGACCTTGAAAAATTCTATAGTTTTCCATAGCTTAGTGTAAAGATGACTCAGATTATTAGCTTGCCGAGGATTGTTTAATTTTCCATTCCAACCATTAAACAACTCTTGGACTGTAATCACAGTAATAGCTATATCATTATTAGAATGTTTGGCGAGTTGAGCAATTATAGGTTTATTTCCTGCTAAAAAAAGTGAAACATGGTCAGTATCAAAAACCCATAAGGTCATATTTAGTTACTATCTTCTCGTTCTGCTTTTATTTCTGCCATAATTTCCTGAAAATCGGGGTCATCCTCAAAAATTCCGGCAAACTTCATCAAAGGATTTTCTTCAGAGGTTGGTTCTATTGCTACTGGTATCTTGATAATTTCAGCTTTAGCTAGACGTTTTTGTAATAGCTGTTGGACTTTTTTAACTGCACCTTGTTTTGTTTTATCTCTAATTTGAATATCCCGAAACTCCAAAACAGTAGCTAGTGTAAAACCATCATTCGTATTTTCTAATAATATATTCCAGTTATCCACAATAGTTTGATGTACTTGGACGCTAGTTTGTATCTTATTTTATCGCCAATTACCTGAGTTGTTAATAAATGTAACAACTCAGGTAATTTCTTTGCTCCCACTAGAAAAGAATATAGAACACAAAATAAACGTAAAAGAAAGCTTAAATAAAAAGCTTAAATAAAAATTTCTACAGGGGAAGGTTGAGACAAATGAAGGTTAAATGGAAAGCATTATTAACTAAAACTTTAATCTGGTTACTAGCCGAAATTTTACTTGATACTATGGGATTAGATACCCTCGCCGACTATAGCGAATTTGTTTTCGATAAAAATGCAATCGTTTATATTAGCTAGCACACTGTGTTCCCAAAAGTCTAGCAAATCTCTTCCTGAACGCCAGAATTCATTCAAAGATTAAAAATAAAAACTAAGCTCTGCAACGAATAGATTATATAAACACGTCTCAACTTAAATCTATTTCAAAAAAAGAATTAATATCCCTAAAATTTAGTCAGAATCAAATACTTTTTTTCAATTAGAGATTAAGACTATCCACAGCTACACTTCAATAAATAAATTTTACTATAGCAGTAATTTTACTTGATTCCATAAAATTAGATAGCCTGAGTTCGGGAATTGATTTAACTGAGAATTAATAATGGTAACGGCATTGAACAATAACAATATATTTATCCTTTACTTGATAAATTAAGCGATGCTCTTGATTAATTCGACGTGACCACAACCCAGACATATCAAACTTTAGTGGTTCTGGTTTCCCCATTCCGGCAAAGGGCGATCGCTGAATCTCTTTGATTAATTGATTGATCCTATGAAGAATTTTTTTATCTGTTTTTTCCCAATAAAGATAGTCTTCCCAACCATGATCTAAAAACATGATATTCATGAAAATCTATTCAGCACTTGTATCATCTTCAATCAAATCGCGCCGTTGATATTTTCCTTCTTTTAATTCTTCTAAAGCCTTATAAAGACGTTGAGCATTTTTAGGGCTTCTGAGTAAATACATAGTTTCTTCTATGGCATTATAATCTTCCAGAGATATCATCACTACTGGGCGTTCTGACTGACGGGTGATAATAATTGGTGTGTGATCATCACAGACTTGGTTCATCACAGAGGTAAAGTTTTTACGAGCCTGAGTATAAGTAATCGCATCCATAGCTATAGTCAAAGTTTTTTCTCATTCTACCGTTTGAGTACTTAAATCGTATTAGTTTAAAATTTATCTCTACGAAATTTCAAGCTTTACAGGTTTTGTTGTTAAGTAATGTAACAGTCCAGGTAATTTCTCTGCTCCCACCAGAAAGGAATACAGAACACAAAATAAACATTCTTAATTCAACGAGGAAGGTATAAATTATGAATCAAATCTGGCACCAAGACAGTACTGGTATCCTGGAGGAAGCGGAGACATACGATTGGTTCGGAAACAGCTTGATAGCAGGCAATTTCAACGGTGATGGCAAGGACGACCTGGCTGTAGGCGTACCCTTAGAAGATATCAATTCGATCTCCAGGGCTGGAGCAGTGAACGTTCTTTACGGCTCGAATGACGGACTGACTGCCACTGGCGACCAACTCTGGCATCAAAATAGTACTGCTATCGAGGGGACATCGGAGACAGACGATTTCTTCGGAAGCAGCTTGGCAGCAGGAGACTTTAACGGTGATGGCAAGGACGACCTAGCGGTAGGCGTGCCTTTAGAAGATATCAGTTCAATTGCCGATGCAGGAGCAGTAAACGTTATTTACGGCTCGAATGAAGGACTGACTGCCACTGATGACCAAATTTGGCACCAAGATGTTGATGGGATTAAGTTTGGAGCGGAAGCAGGAGATCGGTTTGGCAGCACCTTGGCAGTAGGTGATTTTAACAATGATGGCAAAGACGACCTGGCTGTAGGAGTACCTGATGAGGACATTGGTTCGATTGTCGATGCGGGAGTAGTAAACGTTATTTACGGCTCGAATGAAGGACTGACTGCCACTGATGACCAAATCTGGCACCAAGATGTTGATGGGATTGAGTTCGGAGCGGAGACAGGCGATCGCTTTGGCAGCAGCTTGGCAGTAGGAGATTTTAACGGTGATGGCTTCGATGATCTGGCTGTGGGCGTAGTGGATGAGGACATTGGTTCGATTGTCGATGCGGGAGCAGTAAACGTTATTTACGGCTCGGCTAATGGACTGACTGCCGCTGGCGACCAAATTTGGCACCAAGACCGTACTGGTATCCTGGGGGTAGCGGAGGAATACGATCACTTCGGAACCAGCTTAACAGCAGGTGACTTTAACAATGACGGCTTCTCTGACCTAGCTGTAGGTGTTCCTGGAGACAACTTTAATGCTGGTACAGCAAATATCCTTTACGGCTCAACTACTGGTCTGATAGCCTAGAACATCGAACTTTATTTCTATCTAAATTACAGTCTTTAAGTTGGCTTATTTACTAAAGATTTTAATTTAAGAGCGATCGCATTTATTCAGAGTGCGATCGCTTTTAAGATTGCCTTAAATAACCGAAGCTTCAAGAGTTAGAAAGTTTTTTATTAAGTAATGTAACAGTCAAGGTAATTTCTTTGCTTCTACCAGAAAGGAATGTAGAACAAAAAATTTATTTTTCTCATTCAATATAAGGAGCAAATAATTATGGCAGAGTATAATGAAATTCTTACACAAGCTGAAACCGATTTTAATGCAAATGCACAATATAATGGCTCGAATATAGCAGAAAAAGATCGGGATAATAACATAACTGGCTCGCTAGAGACTTCGATAGGACATAACATTATCCGTAATTATGGCGGAAACGACGAACTTGTTGTAGAGACTGTGGATTTAACCCAGAATATGGAGCGATACCTTACTATTATTGGCTCTACCAAACCTGCAATGTAAAACTGTTAGAAATTAATGCTTGAAAGATGTTTAATTTAAGAGTGATCGCGTTTAGGAAAATTGCGCTCTCTTTTTTTGCTCAATAATTTTTACTAGAATATTGGTACTATCTTTAAATTTCAAGTAATGTAACTCATGTTAAAATCTCTAGTAATCGACAAAACAAGTTACTAAGATGACTCCAGAAGAAATACAAAAAACTTTGGAGGGAATGCTTAAAATTCAAAAAGAGTTACAGCAAACTCAAATAAATTTACAACAAACTCAAATTACCCAGTCAGAAGAAATCAAGAATCTAATAGAACAAGGAAAAGAGCAAGATAGGCGTATCCAGCAACTAGTAGGTTATAGTATATCCCAAGCTGGAGATGTTTTAGATGTTCAAATGGCACTACGAGATATCTATGCTCGACTTAGCAAATTAGAAAACAAAGAAGATCAATAACTCCAGTTTGGTCTAACACAATAATCACCTAACACAATAATCACCAATTAAGCATCGGTTGAGAGGACATTTCTGTTAAATTTACTTGTTCTAATAACTCACTCCACATAGTATTGATTTGATTATCATTAGGGTTATCTCTACGTAATTGAGCTAAAAGTGCGATCGCATCATACCAAATTCCTTCTCTGGCATAGATTACGGCTAGTTCTGTATTATCTGCTGTTGGTAGTTGAGTTTGAATCTTAGGTTCTAAGGCGACTTTTTCGATTGAACCTTGTACATAAACAAAAGCACCAGGATTATTAATATCGCAGGAGAGGGATAAAGTCCACTGATAAATTTTATTTTTTTCTAGGGGTGTAGCTGTCTTGGGAATGGCAATACTGAAAATGCCTTGGTTTTCTGAGGGTACTTGAAGATTGGTTCGATAGATGTAGTTATCTGCTTGATCTTGTAAAACAAATTCCATCGCCGAGCCTTGAGGTAAATAAAATAAAAACTCAGGATGGGTAGCTATAGTTTTTCCCCAGACAATTTTATTATTTACAGGTACTAAAGCAGTTAAATTTTGATAATCTTGACAAGAACTGCGACTTCCTCCCCCTTTATGACGACCTAGAGGAATTCCGCGACTGGGAGGGGTGGGTAAATTAAAACTAATTTTTTGCTGCTGGGAGTTTTCGACGGACTCTTCGTTATCACCTAAGACTGATTGACTGAAGAGAGTTGTCAATGTTAGATAAAAAGATAGCAATAGTATGATGTATCGTAAATTGAATTTCATAGTTAGCCTCGCTCATTTTTAATCAAAATCTTATTAATAGCTGTTGTTAAGGTTATGAAAACCGTTTTTAAGTGGTCATTATTAGATTGGCATCGGTTGGTTAATTCAGGTGTTTTGATAGATAAACCTGTTGAATTGCTGGAAGGGGAAATTATTGAAATGAGTCCAGAAGGGGTGGAGCATAGCTATACTAATCATACTGTGGTTGAGTATCTCAGAGAATTATTAGCTGTTTCGGCAGTAGTTAGGCAAGCTTTACCTATTACCCTCGATAATTCTGAACCACAGCCAGATATAGCGGTCGTACATTTGCCTTCTACCAAATATGCTACTCATCATCCTTATGTTGAAGATATTTACTGGTTAGTTGAGATATCTAATACAACTTTGAATCAAGATTTAAACGAAAAACAGAGGATTTACGCCAAGAATGGGATTGGGGAATATTGGGTAATCGATCTGTCTGGGAAAAAAGTCTGGGTGTTTACTCAACCACAAGGGAATGGGTATGCTACTTCCGTTGAACTAACTACAGGTAGGATTAACCCTGTAGCTTTTCCTAATATTGCGATCGCAGTTGAGCGTTTATTAGTGGTTTGACATACTC
>JASJEK010000207.1 GCA_030064915.1 Xenococcaceae cyanobacterium MO_234.B1 | reverse complement strand
GGGAAAGGGAAAAGTTGTTAGATACTTTGTCTTGACTGTATTGAATTTGGAGACTTTCTCTTTGACTAGTGGTGTTTAAGAGATTCTTAATAGAATAGTTTTGCTGTAATAGGCTAATACTTTTGCTATAGTAAGAACTATTGATTGGTATTTGGGAATATTGAGATATAGAATTGAACCCAGAAATCTGACTAGCATTTCCCTTAATCTTGTCCAAATAGCTAGTTCTTGACCCATAGGATATGTAGGTGTAGCCTGGAATTTCCTGGTTCAAAAAACCTAACTTTTGCCGATTATCTGCAAGCTTCGGTCGAGGGTTTCTTGGGCTTTCTAGAAAATTATTTGTTAATTCTGTTTCAAAATCATAAACATCTCGAGAGGTATCACCATAACCCGTTTGAGATAAGATTGGAACTCTATACCCATCAGAATTTCTATTCTCTTGGTTGAATTGTAATTGTTGTAATGAGGCAATCAGTGAGTTTAATAGTTCTGGTTGGGGTTCTTGATAGGTTTCTATCTGGACTTCAATGCCTTCTGTTAATGGTAGATTACTAGGTAGATTACTAGATTGTATTTCTTCCCCAATAGATGATGAATCAATCAAGGGAATGAAGATAAATTCTTCCTCTACATCAAAATCAGTAGTTAGGATATTTTCTAAGCTGGAGTTACTTGTACTAGACGTTAAAGATAAGGCGGATGCTGCATGATTCCATACTCCACAGTAAGAAAAGAATAGTCCTGCTCCTAAACAAATTTTCAGGAGAAATTTTTTACTGTTCATCAGCACTGATTACTTTTATTCTTTGTCAGAAGTATATCAGATATTTATCAAAAGTGTATCGAAAGTATGTCGGATATTTTTCTTTTTTGTATCACAGTAACTTTACTTAATATTCATCTAATCTTTGCATAATAATCCGTACTATTTTTTTTGCAGCCCCGTTCCTACCACGATTTTGTAGTAAAAGATGGTGTATTTGCTGAAGTTTGACAGGATTAGCTAAAAAATCTAAAGTTATTTCCGCAATTTCTCTTGGGACTATTTGTCCAACAATTTCAGGCATGATTTCTGATTTTGCCCAAATATTTGGCCAGGCAAATAATTTTTTTTGTCGTAGAATTAACCAGTTAATTAACTTAGCAAAATTAGTTCCTACTACTGGTAAATTAGCTAAGATGCCTGGGATACCGTCCCAAGAACGCATAGCATCTAGCTGTTGAGTGGGTAGTAAAACGATCGCAGGAATTCCTAAAGCTCCTAATTCTGCTGTATTTGCGCCTACTGTAGTGAGACACAATTGGCATTGAACCAAAAACTGATAGGCAGGAAACTGGGTAATTAGTTGAATTTTTGTGCCTTGAGCAGTCAGTAAGTAAGATTGGTTTTCTGAGGTGATTAATTGACCGCTAACTCCATCAAATGTTGCATTCAAAGGATTAAATTGGGGATTGGCGTATTGTACTAGGGTGGATAGGTCTAGGGTAGGAGCAACAGGAATAATAAACTGTACGGAAGGAGCAATTTTGTGAACTGCATCGGCGATCGCCATACATAAAGGAACACCCTGCATCAGTTTAGCTGGTTTTGAGCCTGGTAACAGTCCGATAATGGGGGATTTAGTATCTAATTGTTCCAGAGAACTAGGAACAGATTTGACTTCCAAAACTACATCGGCAATGAGATCCCCCACAACAGTAAATTTATGATGATATGCTTTTGGGACTTTTGCCATAACTTCTGGATTCATCACAGCAAAAGCGTCTAAGTAGCGATACCATCGAGCATCCCATTCTGCATAAACAAGAGTTTGATAACCTAATCTCTTACCGATGACCAGACTATAGAATTGATCCCCACCTAGAAATACAACTATCCCCTGCTTGCGCCATTGCCAATTTTCCGCTGTTTTCCCCCACAAAAGAAAAGGGAAAAAGTCTTCCGCAGCTTGTACTCGATCTACTTCTGGATAACTATTGGCGATCGCAGCCTCTTTTCCTGTACTGTTAGGACAGGGGGATAAAACTACTGATATCCTAACTAGAGAGGAATCTGTCCCTAACTCCTGACGTAAGGTTTTAACCACAGGGCGTACCCAAGTAACTACTTCTCCTACCGCATTAGAGAGAATTACGATATCAATAGGCTGCATTTTTCATTAACCACTTGAGTAATAAGTAATGAGTAATGAGTAATAAGTAATCAACAACTAACAATCAACGATTAGGCATTAGCCATTAGCAAATAACAATTACTCAAAATCGAAACTAGGCATTAACTGTAAGACACCCATTCCTAATTCTGATCCAGCGATCGTTCTAGCTTCAAAAACCGCGAGCATATCTTTAGGTTGAGGATTCCCGCGACTAGCACCAGTAATGCCCATCGTAATAATGAGGCTGCAATAACCTTGAGTTTTTTCACAACTTTGATACCAACGTTCTAAAGCTTGGGCGTGACGAGAAACATTACGAGGATATTCGGCAAAAATATGTAATTTATTGTCTCCAGTTTGCAGCATTCCCAAGTCGTAGGTATCACCACTAAAAGGATCATTTCCTGGGTTAAAGCAAACCGTTTTTAAGCCTCCTGATTCCTTGATTGTATTGATCAGGGTTTGAGCTTTAGGGCGGGAGGTCTGGATTAAAATTGCAGGTAGGCTCTTAATCTTCTGGTTAATATCTAAAGCTTGATAATAAGTACGAGGTTGGGTTTTTAAACTTTGGGCTAAATCCCAAGAAATACTGCCTAAAGTAACTAAAGAACCCTCTGGAACTAGGTCTTCCTCAATCATGAGGTCTATTCCGTCATCTGAGTCACTATTGCTATCAAGACTTAATAATTCTGCTGTTAGTTCCGGTAAAGTTGAGACTTCAATTGAAACGGACTGAGTTTTTTGGGTGGGGGAAAGAAGGGGAATTTCGTAAGATTGAGTGATTTTGGGGATATCATCTCTCTCCAATTCATCTTCATATTGATCGCAAAATTGCAGTATTCCTTCTAGAGCCACATGAACGATTTGGGCTTCTTCTGCATCGAGAAAAGGTCGCATTCCCTCCAAAGGATGTAGGCTACCGAAAAAAGGCACAATATCGACCTCTGCTTCTAAGTCCCAATCTTCCAAATCATCATCTTCTCCATCTATTTCTTCGTAATTTAAAAACCAACAATCTTGAGCCAAAAAAGCTTTTTCTAGATCTTCTATCGATTTTCCGTTTAAAGCTACTTTCCGAAACTCTTTTAGTGAATCTAAAGAGCGATAGAGAAGCACACCATATTCGGCGGACATCATCCCCATTACACAAACATAGATAGGTTCATTGATTAAACCATCAATTTTGAGACTTAAAATGTCACTATCGGCTAATGAGTCCCAAGGTTCTTGTTGCCAAATTTCATAAGCAATCTCTTGCAGTTTGGCATCATATTCTGGTGGTAGGGCTGGAGGGATGTCACTACCCATTTGTTGAAAACTTTGGAATAGCTGGTCTATAAGGGGTAAATCTCGCGCATACTCAATATTGATATCTAGTCCTTGTAAGGCTCCTCGTAAGAAAAATTGAATCTCACGGTCTCTAACTACGATTTTTTGAGGGCGAGCAGGGGTACAAGGGGGATGAGGAGATTCGATCGCCCGTAATAAGGTTCTAACTACGACTTCTAGACCACTATCAGCAGGGACTATATCCATGGCTCTTACTGAGCCTTCTGAACCATCTACCCAGATAATACATTCTGTATCCGCACTCACATCAGAATCAAGATGAGATGCCATTTGACCCAAAGTACGGCGATCGCCTTCCCAGATACTAGAATCTTGGGGAATTTTTTGTAGCCTATGTTTGGTAGTTTTGGGAAGAGCTTTCATATATTAAACGATCTAGTATTGAGTTTATTAAACGATACTAGTATTGAGTTACTTTGGTCTTGGCGAAGGACTCTAGTAGTAAGCCATATTCTATACCTTCTACTACTGCCTGATAAGAAGCATCCAGAATATTGCTCGATACTCCTACTGTGGTCCAGCTTTTTTTGCCATTACTTGATTCTACTAGGACTCTGGTCGTAGCATCAGTTCCATATTTTCCATCGAGGATTCTCACTTTATAGTCAGTAAGGTGAAACTGAGCAATCTTAGGATAAAATTTTACCAGTGCTTTACGCAAAGCCCTATCTAAAGCGGAAACCGGTCCATTGCCTTCTGCTACTTCTAGCAAGTAGTGTTTACCAACCTTTGCTTTTATTGTAGCGACAGCTTTACTTTGAGAACTATTTTCTTCGGGATTAATATTGCTGTGAACTTGGAATCCTTGCAGTTCAAATAGGGAAGGACGTTGTTCTAAATAAGAACGCATCAATAATTCAAAGCTGGCTTCTGCTGCTTCAAATTGATAACCTTGGTTTTCTAAGGTTTTTAATTGTTCTAAAATTTGCCGACACTGAGGCGAGTTTTTGTCTAGTTTGATGCCAAATTTCTCGGCATAGTGTAACACATTACTCATTCCTGACTGCTCGGAAATTATAATACGTCTCTGGTTGCCTACTGCTTCTGGGGCAATATGTTCATAAGTGAGGGGATTTTTGGCTACTGCGGAAACATGAATTCCTGCTTTATGGGCAAAAGCGGAGCGTCCGACGAAAGGGGCGCGTTCTTCGGGAGCAAAATTCACAGTTTCACTAACAATTCGGCTAGTTTGGGTAATTTGAGCCAGTTTTTCTGGTGCTAGACATTCATAACCTAGCTTGAGTTGGAGATTGGGAATTAGAGTACATAGATCGGCATTACCGCATCTTTCCCCATAACCGTTGATTGTTCCCTGTACCATTGTCGCTCCTGCTCTCACTGCTGCGATCGCATTTGCTACGGCTGTTCCTGCATCGTTATGAGTATGAATTCCTAGGGAGGGACAATGGGGAATCGCTGTATAAATTTCACTAACAATTTGACTGATTTCGTGGGGTAAAGTACCGCCATTGGTATCGCAGAGGACTAACCATTCTGCTCCTGCTGCGATCGCTGTTTTCAGGGTGGTTAAGGCATAATCCCGATTGTATTTATAACCATCAAACCAGTGTTCTGCATCATAAATTACCTTTCTTCCCTGACTGCGAAGATACTCAATCGAGTCTTGAATCATATTGAGATTTTCTTCTAAGCTGGTTTTAAGACTTTCTGTAACGTGCAAATCCCACGATTTACCAAAAATTGTTATCCAGCGAGTTCCGGCTGCTAAAATTCCCTGTAACATTCGGTCTTCTGCTGCTATCTGATGGGGGCGACGAGTTGAGCAGAAAGCAACTATCTCTGCTTGTTGTAAGGGTTCTTCTTTTAGCTGCCAAAAAAATTGTACATCTTTCGGGTTTGCTCCTGGCCATCCTCCTTCGATGAAAGGAATTCCCATAGCATCTAGTTGCCGAGCAATTTTGATTTTATCTTCCAAAGATAAAGTAATTCCTTGTGCTTGAGAACCATCTCTGAGGGTAGTGTCGTAGAGCCAGATTTTCATGGGTTGAGTGATGAATGGTGTAATAACTACCTTAAATTAATAACGGACAATAATCACTGGAAACGATGTATTAACTAATTCGTTAAGGAATGTTAAATTGTGAAACAATAATCAATTATCAGTGACCAATCAGTAATCAACAATGCCTACCGTAAAGTTTCAGGGAAAAACTTTTACCTGCTCTGAAGGAGCTAATCTCCGCAAGATACTATTAGAAAATAAACTTGATTTGTATAATGGCAATGCCAAATATATTAACTGTCGTGGAATTGGTAGTTGTGGAACTTGTGCAGTAGAAATTATTGGTGAGGTTTCCCCTCCAAACTGGAAAGATCGAGGAAGGCGATCGCTTCCCCCTCATTCTCCCACAAAAAACCGTCGTTTAGCTTGTCAGACTAAAGTTTTAGGGGATATTGAAGTTATTAAATATGATGGCTTTTGGGGACAAGGGGATCTAACAAATTAAAAACTTTGAGAAAAAAATTATAACTCCGTACAGACGCGAAATTTGAGGGGCTGCGGGGCTTACAAGCACCTGAAATAAATTCAGGTGACAGCCCCTTGTCTTTTGAGGTCTCCTCAAAAGCTTGTACGCCCCGTCGCGTCTGTACGAACTCCGAACTCACGTCTATAAAGGTGTATTTCACTCAATCGAGAATTGCTATATGTTTGCGGTTATTTCCCCAGAAAAAATAGAAATACCACCAGGATCGGTATTTCAAATACCTGGTAGTTGGGATGACTACGAGACTCTAAGCCAGCAGTTGGGCGATCGCTCTATTCCTCGTTTAAAATATCGTTCTGGAGAAATTTGGTTGATGAGTCCCTTACCAGAACATGCAAGAAACGTTCATATAATTGCCAATGTCGTTACAACCATACTTGATAATTTAGAAAAAGAGTATGAAGCGTTTACTCCTGTGACGATGAAATTGCCTCAAAGAAGCGGTATCGAACCAGATTACTGTTTTTATATTGATAATTGGCAAGCAGCTTCAGGGAAAAAAAGAATTAATTGGGAAGTTGAACCAGCACCAGATTTAGTAATTGAAATTGATATTACTAGCTATACAGATGTTAATGATTATTTAGTCTATAAAGTACCTGAAGTTTGGTTATTTAAAAGCAATCAAGTTACTATTTATCATTTACAAAATAATAGCTATCAAGTTAGTAATTTCAGCCGTTATTTTCCCGATATAGATGTTCTAAATTTGATTGCGGACTGTTTTAAAGTTGCGGAGGCTCGCAATACGAGTACAGCTATTCGGCAATTGCGTAAGAAGCTAACAAAAAATTAAAATTAAAATCATTTATACCCTAATTGCGATCGCGCAGCGCCAGCCTTCGGCTGATCGCCTGTAAATCAGAAAAAAAGCGATCCCGTAATTGTCTTAATGTGTACCCCGCATTTCTCACAAATTTCGCGATCGCGATCTCTCAAAGGTTTACATAGTAAAGGTTTAATGGCAATTTCGCAGGCGACTCAAAAATGACAGTGTGTTATTTTAGCCAATCGCCTGAAAACAAGACACCATAATCAACATGGCTTTTGAAGAATCAGTTTGTGAGAAATGCGGGGTACACTATGTACATAAAGTACAAGTTATCAGTATGAAATTTTTATCTTCAGGAGAAGCTAGAAAAAACTTTGCTGACACTCTGAATCGAGTAGCTTATGGCTCAGAACATATTGCAATTCAACGTTCTGGAAAAGAAGCTGTATATCTGATTTCCGCTAAAGACTATGAGCTTTTTCAACAATTATTGCAGCAAGCAGAAGATAAAATCGATCTTGAAGCAGCAGAATCTCGCATGAATGATCCACAACAGAACAAAATTGACTTTGATGAGTTTTTTGCTGATTTAGAGGTTTAATTTGAATTGCTACAAAATCAAGTTTGATAGTTGATCCAATTCACTTTATATATATCATATTAGCGATCGCCCAGAAGTCAGAAAAAGCGATCGCTGTAACATCCTAATTTTTACTACAATAACTAAACTTAAAAGGAGAAGTTACATGGCTACCCAAGACAAATGCTGTACAATATTGCCCTACTTTAGAGTTTCAAGTGAACACATTGAGGCTTTTAAGCAATTATGTGAACGGTTGGTTGAGAAAACCAACAGTGAGCCAAAATGCCTCTACTACGGATTCAGTTTTGACGGAGATCAAGTTCATTGCCGTGAAGGCTATGAAGATGCCGAAGGAGTGCTGACGCATTTTGAAAATGTCGGTTCTCTGCTGGAAGAAGTCCTGAAGATTGCTGAAATCACTCGCTTGGAAATTCATGGACCCGAAGCAGAATTGGCAAAGCTCCGAGAGCCTCTGTCTAATTTGAAACCTCAGTTCTTTACTCTTAAATATGGTTTTCGCAGATAATACTCTATTACATCGCACTTAAATTATTAGTAATCATATAACTTAGTAGCCAATTAGCAGCGGTAGCACGACGAGTATGTCTGGGAGTAAATTCTCCAATTTTGTAACCTTTGAATCCTAATTTTTCTTTGAGTAATTGTTTGTTTTCCTTGGGGATAGAGCGAGTTAATTTTACTGTGGGAGGGCGATTTTCAATAAAATCTGGTGGTACAGGATAGGCTTCTTGCCAATCTGCTGCTACTTGGGAATTGTCCCAACTTTGACTAGCTTCATCGTAACGATAGCCTAGATAATGCCAAACTAATTGGTTAACAAGATCATCTCCAACTTCTTCGTTTAAAATTGCCCAAATTGTATCAGTATTTAATGGTGGAAGCTTAGACATAAGTAAATAGGTGAAATTAAATAGAAAATGGTGAGAGAGGTAATAGGTAATAGGTAATAGGTAATAGGTAATAGTATTTTTTAGTTAAGGTGTAAATGTTAAATGCAGCCTAGACTCTGGCAACTCAGTATAGTTTTAATTATCGGTATTTTATCAGTATCTGCTGCTGCCATATTCATTCGTCTAGCAATGGATAGCGCAGATAACTATACTATTGGGTTTAGTTTGTTTCTGGCTGCTTTTCGCTTGATTATCTCCGCTCTGATTTTACTTCCTACTTGGCGAAAGATAAAACGGGGAAAAGTTAAAGTTAGTAATCAAACTTATTATTTTGCAGTCGCTGCTGGTATCTGTCTCGGATTCCATTTTGCCACTTGGATTAGCTCTTTGGCTTTTACTTCTGTAGCTGCTTCTACTACTCTTGTTACTACTAACCCTATTTGGGTAGCTTTACTGGCTCGATGGTGGTTTAAAGAAAAATTATCTCACAAAACTGCGATTGGAATTGGAATTGCCTTAGTTGGTAGCGTGTTAATTGCACTAGGAGATAGTAACACTGTCAGTAATCATCACAACTCACTATTAGGCGCTATCTTAGCTTTGATTGGTGCAATAATGGCTAGTCTGTACATAATCTTCGGCAGACAAGCACAACAAAAAGGATTAAGCCTGACTAATTATATCGCGATCGCCTATTCGACAGCAGCCTTAATTTTATTTCCTCTCCCCCTATTATTAGGTGCTAGTTATCAGGGTTATCCGAAAGCAGTTTATGTTTATGGCTTATTAATGGCGATATTTTCGCAAATAGTGGGGCATACTAGCTTTAACTGGGCTTTGCGATGGCTATCTCCTACTATAGTGACTCTGTGTATTTTAGTTGAACCTGTAGGCTCTAGTAGTTTAGCTTGGATTTTTCTGGAGGAAATCCCCTCTACAGAAGTAATATTAGGAGGATTGATCCTTTTGTTGGGAGTCGCTATTGCTGTAATTAACCAAAAATTCAAAGAACTGTAAACGATTAGTAACAAACTGAAAAAAAATATAGAAAATATCTACATTTACTATCTCCATCTTCTGGCAAACTAAGCGGTAACTAATACTAGAGGAAATTAATTCATGGGAGTTATTATCAGTACCGTCAACATGAAAGGGGGGGTGGGGAAGACTACTCTCACTGTCAATTTAGCAACTGTTTTAGCAAAATATCATAATAAACGGGTTTTAGTTTTAGATTTAGATTCACAAATTAGTGCAACTTTAAGTTTAGTGTCACCTCATGATTTTGCTAAATTTCGGAAAAAAAGACGTACTCTAAGTTATTTACTAGATCATGCCATCACTCCTAATCCGTGGAAAAAACTAGAAATTCAAGATTTAATTTGTCCCTGTGTTTGTAATGTTGATGGTTTAGAATTATTACCAGGAGATATCGAACTTTATGATGAATATTTAGTCTCCGAAATGCTCCATAAGAAAGCAGTAGAAGAAACTGGAAAAGAATTTGAAAAAGTTTGGGATAACTTTGAAAGAATCCTCATCAAAAATATTATTCAGCCCATAGTAAATGACTACGACTTTATTATTATGGACTGCGCTCCGGGTTATAATTTACTAACTCGTAGTGGTATTGCTGCTAGTAATTATTACTTGCTTCCTGCTCGTCCCGAACCACTATCTTTAGTGGGAATTCAACTACTAGAAAGACGTATTGCTAATCTTAAAGAACACCATCAAGATACAGAACCATTAAACATTAATTTATTGGGAATAGGTTTTATTCTCTCTGCTGGTGGTTTGATGGGGAGATACTATAAACAAGTAATGAAAAGAATTAGGGATGATTTTTATCCCGAACAACTTTTTAATCAATCTATTCCGATGGATGTCAATGTAGCGAAGGCGGTAGATTTATTTACTCCCGTGGTATTGGCTATGCCTAATTCTAGTGGCTCAAAAGCTTTTGTGAAATTAACTGAGGAATTCTTAACTAAAATCGCAGTTAATAAAGAACAATTAGTATCCGCACATTAAACCTGTGAATTATCTATATTGGCTTTCTCAAATTCAAGCTTCGGGACAGTCTTTAGTTGCAGAGCAAGTTTTTATTCTCAGTCAACTTTTGCAGCAAGATTATCCCATAATTTCTGGCTTGGTTTTGAGCAATTCTTTATTTACAAAGTTTATAGCTAGTATAGATGATTCGCGATTTTTAGTCAGTAATTTAGCCAATTCTTCTCTGCATTTAGATATAGATGATTATCGGATTCTTCAAGCTACAGCCCTCAAAAGTCGTCAAGCTATTGACGAAACAGAATTCCCTCAACAATGGCAAGAAGAAATTTTAGCAGCAGTTAAACAATTAAATGCTACAAGATTAGTTGTGCGACCTTTCTTCTTTTCTTCCCATTATTCTCAACAAGATAATTATAGTTTATGGAGAGCTCAAACTTGTCTTTGTTCCTCAGAAGCTTTAACTTTAGCAATTAAGAAAGTTTGGTCAGAAGCATTTAGTGCCAAAAGTTTATTGTATTGGGACAAATTAAATATTCCCTTAGAAGCAATTAATTGTACTGTATTGATACAACCTATTTATAATGCGATCGCATCTGGGGTTGTTGAATTAAAGCCAAAAACAATTTGTATTCAAGCTACCTGGGGGTTAGGATATAGCCTATATCAGGGAGAAGTAGAACCAGATATCTATATAGTAGAGCGAGCTACGGGTAAGATACTTAGTCAAAAATTAGGCAATAAAATCCGTGCTTATCGTTTACAAACTGCTCAAGATTCAGAATCTTTAATAGATTGTTTAGAGTCTTATTTTTTACCAGAATCTCAATCCGAGACATATTCTTTAACAGAAGCAGATGTTAATAAACTTGCTAACTTAACAGAAACCTTAATCAAAAAAAGACCCCAGCTTAGATATTTAGAATGGACTTTATCTGATACTGAAAGTAAAGCCAATGCTACCCCTGAGTTTTATTGGACTCAGTTAAATTATTTCTCTTCTTTATCTTCTCCCCAAGAAAATTTATCTATAACGACCACAGAAACATCTGTTAAACCTCTATTTACAGGATTGGGAGTTTCTCCTGGTAAGACAGTAGCTAAGGTTGTAGTTCATGACAAATTATCGATAGATAAATCCTCGTTACCTGATGGGTGTATCCTAGTAACCAAAGCGATCGCTCCGATTCAAATAGCTTTATTACCCAAAATATCGGGAATTATTACTGAACAAGGAGGGATTACTAGTCATGCTGCTATTCTCGCTAGGGAATTAGGTATTCCTGCCATTGTCAATGCTAATCGTGCTACTACTATCTTGCAAACAGGAGATTTGGTGATGTTAGACGGAGATCTAGGAGAAGTTCACACTACAGATATTTATTATCATTCACAGAATTCACAGAAAAAGCAATCTCCCATCATTTCAAAGTCGCTCAAAAATGATGTATTGATGATTCCTCAACCTCTCGCTACCAGAATTATGGTCAATTTAAATCACTCTAATACTATTGACCAGACAATGAAGTTACCAATAGACGGAGTTGGTTTATTACGTGCAGAATTAATGTTACTAAAGTTGCTTTCTTCTCACTCTTTAGATCAATGGTTGGCTTCGTCTCATAAAAGAGAGTTTTTAGAACATTTAACTAATCTAATTCGTAAGTTTGTAGTTGCTTTTTTTCCTCGTCCTGTATTTTATCGTTCCCTTGATTGGCGCAGTAGTGAATTTAACCATTCTCAAGAGTTGGAACTTAATCCTATAGTAGGCGATCGCGGTACTTATCACCATTTATTAGATTCAACTTTATTTGATTTAGAATTAGAAGCCATAGCTACTATCCAGCAAGAAGGTTATACCAATATCAATCTCATTTTGCCTTTTGTCCGTAGTGTAGAAGAATTTATCTTTTGTCGTCAGCGTGTGGCAAATTTTGGCTTACAAAAAACTGCTGCTTTTCAACTATGGATCATGGCGGAAGTACCATCGGTAATCTTTTTACTTCCTCAATATATTGAAGCAGGGGTACAAGGTATTGTCATTGGTGCTAATGATTTGACTCAATTAATCCTAGGAGTAGATCGAGAACATTCTGATTTTTCCCGTCGGGGTTTAAACGTTAATCATCCTGCTGTCTTAGATGCGATCGCAAAATTGAGCCAAACCGCTAAAAAACATAATATCCCTTGCTCAATTGCCATTCATAACCCAGTTGAGTATCCTGATTTACTTGATAAATTAATTCAGTGGGGTATTTCTACGATTTCTGTAGAATCAGAGGCTGTTATCTCTACTTATCAAGAAATAGCTCGCTCAGAAAAACGATTACTATTAAATATGATGAGGGATAGAAATAACAGCAGAGAGTAATTATGTTTTAAAATTGTCCTTCGTGTCTTCCTTGTCTTGACCAACCGACAAATTGGGAATTATACAAGAAGTATATCGTCTAGTCCAATGTGAGTTCAAAGTTCGGAGTTCGGAGTTAGATTGATCTAAACGATAAAATCAGGGTTACAAGCTTTGATTTTCAGTTTAAAACTGAGTTTTTTAATCTCGTCGAACTCACGTAGTTCAGAAATCTTCCATGCTCTTTAGACAACTATTTGATCGAGAATCTAGCACCTACACTTATCTAATAGC
>JASJEK010000206.1 GCA_030064915.1 Xenococcaceae cyanobacterium MO_234.B1 | reverse complement strand
TGATTTTTCAAAAATTTCTCATTTCTTGTTCTGCTTTCCCTAATAATAATCCTTATTTGTCAAGGGGTATTTTATTTATATATTTATCTCTGTTTAATTGATTAAATATTCTGTTCTATTAACCATCATTAATCGTAATTATTCACTTTATTATCGATATTTTTACATTTTTTTGATATCGTGAACTACGATAATAATACATTCTTTCAGGAGTTACATCGACAACAAACTGAAAACTAGCTTTTAGTTTTCATGTCGAGCCATATTTTGAATTTGTGATGAAGAAAAAACCATTTACTTTAGCTACAACCTTATTAACTTTTAGTACAAACATTTGCTTTTTTACCTTGTGGCAGCTTCCAAGTAATACATATCCAGCCCAAAGTGGACAAAAAAAGCACAACTTTTCTTTAATAAACAAACAAAAATCTAAAATTATCCCGAATCAAAATTTAGCTACTAATCCAGAATTATCTCAAGTTAATAAACTAGAATCAAATAATCTTAATTCTGTAGCTTTACCCAAATCTGAAATTAAAAATTCCCCCTCTTCTCCTATCCAAATTGCTCATCAAGCATTGAGAGGACAAGCTTCTTGGTATGGTCCTAAATTTCATGGTCGTCGCACTGCAAACGGAGAAATTTTTAATTCTAATGCTTTGACGGCTGCTCATCGTAGTTTGCCTTTTGGTACTAAAGTAAAAGTGACTAACATGAGCAACGGTCGATCTGTGGTAGTAAGAATTAATGATCGCGGACCCTTTACTAAAGGAAGAATTATTGATCTTTCTGCTGGTGCTGCTCGTGTTTTGAACATGATTAATAGTGGAGTTGCACCAGTACAGTTAGAGATTCTTGGAGGGTAATAACTTAAACTCGGTCTTGATACAGACTTTGAACTAAGTTTTCGAGTTTTTCTGGGCTGCTACACTCAATCAGAGCCTCAAAAGCATCAAGGAGTCTAGCAGCACTTTCTCCATGAATTCCACTTAAGTCCCAGATATCTTGCACCCAGTCTGAAGGCTGCATCTCTTCAAAAATCCTTCTTTCTAGTAATTGTTTCGCTTCTTGTTTAGATATAGACATTTGATTTTGAGCAATTATAAATTTTTTCACGGGTCATATAATTGTTTATCATACGTAATTTGGGAGTATCGTTTTTTTGCTTAGAATCAACCATGACCAGTAATAAAATTGAATCACAATTTTTTGACCCTCAAGAGATAGCAGCTTTTAAACAGCAAGGCTTTCTGGTGGTGCGCCAAATGTACAATCCATCTCAAATGGCTCAGATTACGGCTTGGGTAGATGAACTGCAATCATTGCCGGAAGTTCCTGGTAAATACATGATGTATTTTGAGGATAGCTTTAACCAGCCAGACAAGCGGATACTCTCGCGGATTGAGAATTTCTGTCCTTACCATAAAGGTTTGAATAACCTCATCAATGGAGAAGCAATGCTCCAAACAGTTTCAGAATTATTTGGTGAGCCAGCAATTCTGTTTAAAGAAAAAGTTAACTTTAAAATGCCTGGAAGTAACGGTTTTACCCCACATCAGGATGCTCAGGCAGGATGGAATACTTATGCAAGTCTTTTTATCACAGTTCTAATCACCATTGACCAATGTACGCCAGAAAATGGCTGTCTGGAATTAGCTGCTGGTCACAATCAAGGTTTAATCGGCGAACTTTGGCAACCACTGACAGAAGAAAATATGCAGGGAATGGAATTTATCCCCATTTCAACACAATCTGGAGATGTTATTTTCTTCGATTCTTATGCACCCCATCGTTCGGCTCCCAATCTAACCGAATCCCCTCGTCGAGTTTTGTATTTAACTTATAATCGCGCTGTAGAAGGGTATTCTCGTAGCCAATACTATGCTGATAAGCGCCAAAGCTACCCGCCGGATATTGAAAGACAATCTGGAAAGGAGTACATCTTTAAAGTTTAGTGGAGAGGAAGGCAGAATAATGATAATCTGCTTTCTATTTATACAGCCCAAGAAGTATGTAACAATTATTAACAAAAAGACATACTTCCTAGAGCTACGCCATGACCACTCAAACTATACAAGATAGAGAATTTCTTGCTACTGGCGGTGAAGACCCCACTACATTCGATCCCCGAGAAGCCTGGTATCCTGTTCATTATCTAGAAGATCTAGACAAAGCCAGACCCACAAAATTTACTCTTCTTGATACCGATATTGTGATTTGGTGGGATAGTAGAGAAGAAACCTGGCGAGCTTTTAGCGATCGCTGTCCCCATCGTCTGGCACCTTTGAGTGAGGGTAGAATTAACGAGCAAGGGCTTTTAGAATGTCCTTATCACGGTTGGGGGTTTGAGGGAAATGGTGATTGCAAGTATATTCCCCAACAACCAGCAGAAGGTAAAGCAGAGACTTCTCAAAGAGCCTGTGTACGTTCTTTTCCCACCGCAGCAGCCCAAGGACTCTTATTTGTCTATCCTGGTAATTCTGAAAATAGTAACCGCGTTAAATTGCCTCTGGTAGATGTGCTAGAAGAATCTCCCCAAGATTGGGTATGTCTTAATACCTTTCGCGATATCCCTTATGATGCTCTGACTTTGTTAGAGAATGTGATGGATGCTAGCCATATTCCCTATACTCATCATAATACTGTAGGCGATCGCAAAAATGCAGCACCAGTAGAATTAGAAGTTACTGATTCAGGAAAGTGGGGTTTTAAGGGAATTTGGCAAGAAGGTCCCCGTAAAGGAGCATTAGGGACACAATACACCACTTTTACTGCTCCTTGCCTAATGTGCCATGACCTGACCTCTAAACAATTTGGGCGCACTCTCACTGTGGTCTATGCAACTCCTATTACAAAGGGGAAATGTCGCTTATTTGCCCGTTTCCCCTTTAAATTTAATTCTCCCCTTCCCGCCTTTTTTATTAAACTTTCCCCTCGTTGGTATTCTCATATTAATCAAAACGCCATCTTAGAAGACGATCAAATCTTCCTCCACTATCAAGAGCGTTATCTAGAAGCTTTAGGGGGTAGTCCCAATTACAGCAAAGCTTGTTATTTACCAACTAAAGCCGATTTGTATGTTTCCGAGTTTCGTCAGTGGGTGAATCTGTATCATAGCGATCCCTTTCCCGATGCACCGCTTCCTCCTTCTCCATCAACAGAAGCATTATTAGACCGCTATCATTCTCACACCAAAAAATGTGCCAGTTGTCGTCAGGCTTTAAAACGACTAAAACAGATTAAACTGATTCTAGCTGCGATCGCAATAATTGGTTGGACAATTAGCCCCCTCATCGCTTTATGGCTGGGACAATCTGCAATTTGGACAATAGGGGGATTGAGTGGAATAGCACTAATCGCTGCTGTGGTATGGTGGCAACTGACTCAACTAGAGCAAAAATTTTATCAGGGAAGAGAAATACCACCAAGAAATTTTTTAGGGGGTAAGGAATAAATACTCTAGCCCTACAAATTTAGGTTAGGACAAATCAAATTCTGTAAGGGCTTTTCGCGAAAAGCCCTTACTTTAAATCCTATGTCCTAACCTTCTGACGTATTGCTATATAAATACTATGAATCATATTCTCAAGCATAGGCGCAGTTTTGTCTCAATTAGACAAAGGTTAGCAATTGCTCTGCTGGCATTCATAATTGCGCTCGCTTGGCATCCTCTGGCTCTGGGGCAAATTCCTTTTTTGTCCTCCCCCAATGAAAATCCGACCCAAGTCACCCCTTGGTGGGACATTAGCAAAGCTAGACGCTGTGGGAAACTATGGTGTAGCCAAGTTAGCTTTCCCTATTTTTCCTATGGCAGGTTTTTTGAGAACTTTACTCTGGCCATCAAACCCAAGCTGGAGCAAGATTTAACCCAAGTAACTTCGGAGATTGAAGAGCGAGCTTTAACTGTTGAAGAAACTATGTGGGCTATCTTTAAGCAAACTGTTCAGATACGCCGCTCTGTCCAATCTGAAATCTTCGATACTTCTCAAGGCAGATTATATCTTAACTGGAAATACTGGTTGCTCATCACCGATAAAGGCAGACATCCCCTAACTCCGAAAGTTGAAATTGGCATCAAAAACCAACAAACCGTAATTTATGTTCCTGCTCAACCTGATTTAGGCTTGTATCCGCAGACAATTGTCACAGTCAATGAAGCTGATGCTCTGCACAATGGAAAGCCGATCCCAGAACTGGCTCAACAATGGCAAGATTTTATTCTTCTCAGTTTCAATGAGGCTTTATGGGGAGTTGAGTTCGATCTCCGCTATCCTTGGGCCAGAATAATTTTTATAGCTTTGATTTTGTTCGCGATCTTGGTACCGATTTGGGCTCTCAGTTTGGTGCGAAAATTTCTCCGAGTCTTAGATCGCAATTTTAGACGACAATTGCGATTACTAGAGCAATCTGCCAAGTCGGAAAAAATAGCTGCCTCTGCTACTAATTTGCCATCAATTTCCGCCGAAGCAATCGAAACGGTTAAGGCAGAGCAATCTGAAACTGATGGTGCTGTGACAACTTCTGTCACGCCTAAATCTGAATTTACAGGTATTTCTTCTCCTCAAGAAGCTTCTTATTCTCAGACGAACCTAACCAGAAAACTGCCTAACCTCTCAGGTATTCTTGGTAAAGCTCAACAGTTGCTTGCGACTAAGGTACAAGTTTTGTTGCAGAATCTACCCAAGGTTTCTCTCCAACGACAAAATTTGCTCAAGCAGTTGCACAATCTAATGCAGTTATTGCTAAGAATATTGTTCTGGACGCGCATTTTTCTCTTTTTGTTTGGTGTTGCCCTAATTTTCTTTATCTATCCCTCTACTCGCCAATTGGCCTTATTTTTTTTCGGACAAGCCATTATATTGCCGATTATTTGGGTATTGGTCTCTTTAGCCGATACTCTGGTTTCTTTTCTAATTGATTACTATCTCCATGAATGGGCTCAGGAGGCACAAGTTGATAACCTAACTTCGACACGCTATGCATTAAGGGTCAGTACCTATTCACCTGCTCTCAAAGGAGCTAGTACCTTCTTATTTATTCTCCTAGGTCTTTATTTGACCGTTAAATTTCTCGAAATTGACACGGCAATTTTGGCAAGTGCAGGGGGTGCAGCTTTGGTGATTGGCTTTTTCTCGCGGAATATTTTGGAAGATATGCTTAATGGTGCTCTAATTTTGTGGACAGACCGCTATGCTGTTGGTGACGTGATTAAAGTGGGAGAGCTGAGTGGTTTTGTCGAAAACATGAATCTCTATACAACTCAATTACGTGGAGCGGAAGGGCGGCTCATCACTATTCCTAACGGTCAAATTTCGACAGTAGAAAATTTAACCAAAGACTGGTCCCGAGTTGATTTTGTGATTGAGATTGCCTACGATGCGGATACCCAAAAAGCTCTAGAAATTATCGAACAAGTGTCTAATCAAATGGGAAGTGAACCCCAGTGGCAAGATACTATCTTGGAACCCGCCACGATTTTGGGGGTCGATCGGGTTGCCCACACAGGAGTTACGATTCAGGTTTGGCTGAAAACTCAGCCGATAAAACAGTGGGCAGTAGGACGAGAGTTTCGCCTGCGAATTAAGCAAGCATTTGACCAAGCGGGAATTTCTCCAGGGGTACCACAGCAAATCTGGCATGGGGAACGAACTAACACCCAACAGGTAGATAGTTAGTGTTGTAATACTTATCGTTATATTACTCATTTGTTGTTATAAACTTTCAAATATCTAAACAAAAATATCTAAACAAAAAGCGTCCAATTCTGACTTCAGACAGACAATGAAAAAATATTGGCAAGCTTTAAGCTTATTGGTTCTAATAACGTTTCTGATTTTCATTAGAACCCCATTAGTGTCCTCCCAAGGAGAAATAAGTTGGTCAAGCAATGTCGAGAATAGTCTGGGGATTGTTCAAGCACAAGCTAATTCTCAAAGCGATGGGGAAATCGTTCCAGAAATTCCCCAGAAACAAGCTCCTCCCAAGAACAATAAGCAAGATGTTCCCGTTATTCTAGATGGAAAAACCCTCTTCAACTTTAGTCCCATTGAAGGTCTGCCTCCGGAGCAGCGAGCAAAAACAGCAGCCAACCGAATTGAAAGAGTTGCCAAAAATTTGGCTATTCCCATTGATTCTATTGAAATCGAGAAAATTGACGGATTAAGATTAATTTCTACTGAACAACAGTTGCTTTTTGCTTTGATAGAAGCTGATGCCAGAGCAGCCAATCGTCCCTTAGATGAACTGGCCGAGGAATATCTCCAGAAAGTTCAAGACGCGATCGCTCAATACCGCGAAAAGTACGGTTTAGAACAACTAGTTATGCGGATTGTGTTAGCGGTAATTGAAGTCACAATTGCTATTGTTTTGTTGATACTGCTCAGAAAAATTTTGAACCGAATTTATCGCCAAATTGAGGCTTGGAGATCTAGTCTATTTCGTCCTCTCAGGATTCAAAGTTGGCAATTAATCTCTGTCGACCAAGAAGCTAATTTATTTTTGGGTTTGGTCAAGCTCATTTACTGGGTTATTGTCGCTGTTATTGTTTTCATTTATCTGTCCTCGCTGACACGTTATTTTCCCCAGACGAAGAGATTGGGACAAGGAATTTTCGACTCCCTTTCTACCGTTCTGAGAAGGGCTGGGGAAGCTGCGCTCTCTTATTTGCCCAACTTATTTTCTATTCTCCTGACTATAGTTGTTGCCTACTATCTCATCCGCTTCTGTCGGCGGTTCTTTAATGCCATAGATACAGGAAATCTCTCTTTACCTGGATTCGATCAAGATTGGGGCAGACCAACAGGGAGACTGATGGTGTTCTTAATTTTTGCTTTGGCTCTTGCCATTATCTTTCCCTTGTTACCTGGTGCAGGGTCTCCTGCTTTTAGAGGAATCTCTATTTTTGTGGGGGCTCTGTTTACTTTAGGTGGGGCCAGTGCGATCGCTAACCTGGTGGGAGGTTTTGTGATTATTTATACCCGTGCCTTTCGGATTGGCGATCGCGTTCAAGTAGGTGATGTCAAAGGGGATATACTTGAAAAAACCATTCTCTCGACTCGAATTCGCACCCCAAAAAATGAGATAGTTACCATCCCTAACGCCAATATAATTAACAGTAATATTAAGAATTTCACCACTGCCTTCCGAGAGATTAATCAGCCTTTGATAGTTCATACGACCATTACTCTCGGCTACGATGTACCCTGGCGTCAAGTCCACCAGGTTTTAATTAACGCTGCTCGCAATTGCCCATCGATTCTAGAAGACCCTGCTCCCTTCGTCCTGCAAACTAGCCTCGGTGATTTCTCTGTCAGTTATGAGTTAAATGTCTACACGAATCAGCCATCAATGATGTCGGAAATTTATTCCCAACTGCACCAAAATATCCAAGACAAGTGCAACGAAGCGGGCATTGAAATCCTGTCTCCCCAATACTCAGCCATGAGGGATGGGAATCAGAATACAATTCCAGAAGATTACTTGCCTAAAGGCTATAGTGCACCAGGATTTCGTGTACATCCTCTCCCTCAGCTATTAAATCAACCTTCCCATCAAGCCAATCAGCAAAAACCAATAGATAATAAAGAATAGTTATTGTTAATATTATTTCTAGAAGATGGAAGTCTATTAACTGCTAACTCCAAAAACTTATCATCCTTAGCATCTCTACAAGCTTTAATCTACCTCTTTTTACTCTAGAATGAAACAGCCCTATCCTGGTAAGGGGTGTAATATTGGACAATACTCCCACCGCGCTTTGCGGGGGATTCTCTAGATCACTCTTAGAGATTCGGAGCTTATAATCCTCTTATCTAGCCCACTTTGGTGAGGACGCGGTTGCCGAACTTGGTTCGGCAACTCAAGACGTCCGTACAAACGATATGCTATCTCCCACTGGTACTGACCCTGACAGAACGGTCGTCTTAAAGTAAGAGTAATAGCTGAAAGTTTTACTATGTTGACGTTTACAGTATAATTTCTATCTATGTACCTATTAGAAGTTAGTAATCTCAGAGTTGCCTATCCTCATCAATCTTCCTCAGAAACGACATGGGCAATAGATGATATCTCTTTAACTCTCAATCCTGGCTCAAGATTGGGATTAGTAGGGGAGTCTGGATGTGGTAAATCTACCATCGGTAGGACAATTATGAGTTTATTACCCCTAGGAAGTCAGGTAACAGGAGAAATTAAGTTTAATGGTCAGTCAATTTTGGGGCTAAATAATGGGGAATTACGGCAATTACGGGGAGAAATCGTAGCTTTAGTGTTTCAAGACCCCATGACACGCCTCGATCCTCTCATGACTATTGGCGATCACTGCTTAGAAACTTTAAAAGCTCATAAACCCCAGTTATCTCGTAAAGCAGCAAGGAATCAAGCCCTAGAAGCCCTAGAAGCGGTAAGAATCCCTTCTAACCGTTGGGGACAATATCCCCATGAATTTAGTGGCGGAATGCGTCAACGAGTTGCGATCGCCCTGGCTTTACTTCTCAATCCCAAAATGATCATAGCCGATGAACCAACTACCAGTTTAGATGTAACTGTCTCTGCCGAGATCTTAGAAGAGTTGACTCGTTTGTGTAGTGAAAGAGAAATGGCATTAATGTTAATTTCTCACGATTTGGCACTGGTAGGGGAATATTGCGATCGCATTGGAGTAATGTATCAAGGCAAAATGGTAGAAACAGGAGAGGTAAAATCGATCCTATATCAGCCTCAACATGAATATACTAAGTCCTTATTAGCAGCAGCATTAAAGATTCAGCAACCATCTCAGATAGATACTGTTTCAGAAATAGAGAGCAAGAAAACTCCAGAAACAACTAAATTAAATCCTATTCTCGGCGTTAAAGATTTACAGCAATATTTCACCTTAGAAAGCAATTTTATCCAGCAACTATTCTCCCAACAAAAGACCGTAATCAAAGCTGTAGATAATATTAGTTTTGAACTATATCCAGGGGAAACCTTGGGCTTAGTAGGAGAGTCGGGTTGTGGCAAAAGTACTCTCTCTCGAACTATCCTACAACTCTTAAAACCCACTTCGGGAAATGTAAAATTTTTGGGGGAAGATTTAACCCAGTTATCTCGTCACCAAATGGGAGCCAAACGCCGTCACATACAAATGATATTCCAAGACCCCCACGCTTGTCTTAATCCCCTGATGACTGTGGGAGAAAGTATTATCGATCCTCTCTTGATTCATCAAATTGCTAATGCTTCAGAAGCCAAAACCCAGGTACTACAGATGTTGGAAAAAGTGGGTTTAACTCCTGTCTCCGACTACTACCATCGCTATCCTTCCGAATTATCTGGAGGACAACAACAACGAGTTGCGATCGCTCGTGCTTTAATTACTCGTCCCCAACTGGTAATCTGTGATGAACCAGTAAGTATGTTGGATGCAACAGTACAAACTCAAGTATTAGACTTAATGCTAGAACTTAAAGCAGAATTTAACTTAACTTACCTATTTATTACTCATGATCTTTGGGTAGCGCGGTTTTTCTGCGATCGCATTGCCGTAATGAATCAGGGCAAAATTGTAGAAATCGGGACAACTGAACAAATTTTTAACGATACCCGACATCCCTATACCCAAAAGTTACTTGCCGCAGCACCTTTACTGAAATGAAGGAAATTTTCTTTGAAATTCACCAAGATCTTCCTAAGGAAAGTCCTGGTGGAGACGAATACACTCGGCAGGCATTTCAAATGCTTCCCTTACTATGCCAACCGAACATTCTAGACATTGGCTGTGGTCCAGGGTCCCAAACCTTAGAACTAGCCAGGTTAACTGATGGTCACATTACAGCGGTTGATACTCATCAACCATTTTTAGAGCGTCTTCAAGCTCAAGCAACTGCAATGGGTATGCTTGAGCGAATTACTTGCTTAAAGCGATCGATGTTCGATCTATCTTTTCTGGGAGCAACATTTGATTTACTATGGGCTGAAGGGTCGATTTATATCATTGGCTTGGAGCCAGGTTTAAAGCAATGGCGTTCTTTGATCAAACCTGGTGGCTTTTTGGTTATCAGTGAACTAGTTTGGTTGCAGTCTCAACCACCGAAAACCATTCAAGCTTTTTGGTCGCAAAACTATTCAGAAATGAGAACATTGGAGGAAGTTTTAAATCTCATTCCTGGCTGTGGATATGACAAGATCGGACATTTCACTCTTCCAGAGAAAGCATGGTGGAACTACTATCTGCCATTACAAGCAAAAATCAATTACCTTTGTGAGAAATATAATAACCATTCAGAAGCATTAGGGGTTCTAAAAGACGAGCAGCGTGAGATTGACATGTACAGAGAATATCACGATTGGTATGGTTATGAGTTTTTTATCTTGCAAAAATCAGCTTCAGTTTACTAATTTGTATGATTAACATCGATGGTTCATGGGGTGAAGGAGGGGGTCAGATTCTCCGAACCTGCCTTAGTCTGGCTACAATTACCGGTCAACCTGTCCGCATTGATCGCATTCGCGCCAATCGCAAAAAACCAGGACTAGCAGCACAACACTTGACCTCAGTAAGGGCAGCAGCTACTCTTTGTCAAGCCGAGGTAAACGGAGATACATTGGGTTCGATGACCCTAGAATTTAGGCCCACTCGTCCGCCTCAACCTGGACAGTACAGTTTCGATGTTACCCAAGCCAGAGAAGGAGGCTCAGCAGGAGCTGTAACGCTTATTTTGCAAACAATTCTTTTTCCCTTAGCACTAGCGAATGGCAACTCCAAAGTAATTCTGGCTGGGGGAACTCATGTTGCTTGGAGTCCTCCTGTTACCTATATTGAAGAAGTATATTTGCCTACACTTAAACAGCTAGGTGTGCAGGCTGAAGTGAAGCTAAATGCTTGGGGTTGGTATCCCAGAGGCGGAGGCGAAGTAGAACTGTGGGTAACTGGCAGCCAACAACCTCTGACTGGTCTTCAATTACTAGAACGAGGAGCAATAAAGCAGGTACGAGGTTTAGCAGTAGTAACAGAATTACCCTCCCATATTCCCCAACGCATGGCTAACCGTGCAGCAAATTTATTGCAACAAGCTCATCTCCCAACTCAAATCCAGCCAGTGCGCGGACGAGGCATAGCACCAGGCGCAGGCATCTTTCTCACCGCTGAGTACGAACACAGTCGCGCTGGATTTAGTGCTTTAGGTAGTCGAGGAATACCAGCCGAACGGGTGGCAGAGACTGCCGTTCAGGAATTACTGGATTTTCATGCTCAAGCTGTACCAGTAGATCCATTTCTAGGAGATCAGTTACTCCTACCCTTAGCCTTAAGTTCAGAGACAAGTCAGTATCGTGTAGCCAGTATCAGCAAGCACTTGACGACCAATGCCTGGGTAATTGAGCAATTTGAACTGGCTAACATAACCATAGAGGAAGACAATCAATTAGTTTGCGTTGCTCTAAACTAAAAGATGTTTCTCGATAAAGCCAAGGACTTGTTTTGGTTTCACTCTACTGTAACGAGCCTTATCTGGCATGATTACTATATTGGGTGCTTTCTTACACTGCTTCAAACAACCCACAGTTTTGATTTCTACCTTGTCTGCAATGCCTCTACTTTGGAACTCAGCTTTTAGTAACTCACAAGCTGCTTTTCCCCCTCGTTTCCAACAAGTAGATTTTTGACAGAATAGTACTTTGGCTTTGGGTTTGGTAGCTACTGTGACATCTGAAGTCGGGGAGATAACTGGTTCTGAAACTGGTTTGCTGAGTAATTCTACTCCATAGGCTTTATACTTAACTTTCCCCTTATGAATTTCGTACTTACGCATTCCTGTTACTTTCAACAAGCATCCAGTCTGTAATTTTTTACTCAGACTATGTCTCAGTTCTTTAGCAACTTTAATCCAGTATTCCTCTTGTTCTTCCGTAACTACTTGTAGAGACTTGATACAGCCACCTGACTTAGTTACCAAGTCTTCTAGTTCCCCCGTAATCGTGAATTGGGACACGAGAGGTTGTATTGTAGCCATAGTATAACTCCTTACTAAAATAGTTTCTCATTACTTATGAGATTTGATTTGCCAACATTGATTCAA
Organism: Xenococcaceae cyanobacterium MO_234.B1; assembly: GCA_030064915.1. GTDB lineage: Bacteria > Cyanobacteriota > Cyanobacteriia > Cyanobacteriales > Xenococcaceae > JASJCP01. Next base: position 949 of record JASJEK010000206.1, on the reverse strand, counting down.
CCAGTCAATTAACTCTTGACGATTTGCCGTAAATTGTTTAACCACACTCCAGAGTTGAATGGCAGTTTGAGGATTACTAGGAACTGCCTGTAAAGGTTGATTAGTTTGGCAGGAACATTGTATTTCTAGTGCTTTGAGGCGATGATACACTTGCCAACGGTCTGACCATTCTACTTTGATAATCTGTGGCTCATTACTGTTATCCATAATCATTTATCTATACTTTACTCTATATATATATCAATAGTTTTGTTAGTAATTAGCTGTTTCACTCTCTAACCATAGTTGATTTTTATTATCAATAAGTTAGGACTGCTCCTAGTTTAGCAGCATATTGTGCCAATTGCCAGTTATTTGCAATAACTTTTGATTCGACTTGTAACTTTAAACCTTTATTCCCAGTTAGGCTAGGTTTTCAATATCATTTGAGTGTTACCATTTAGATGATTTCAACTATTATTAAATTTAGGTAAAGATAAATAAAGGGAAAATCGTCATGGTCTCTAGTACTGGTCTAGTTCATTCTTTTGGGGAAATCAGCGATAATGCTGTCTTGCTAGATAAAAGCGTTACCGAACCGATTTGCGAGGGTTTAAATACACTTCTCGCTAGTTTCCAGGGTTTATATCTGCAATACCAAAAACATCATTTTGTGGTTGAAGGTTCAGAATTTTACTCCCTACATCAGTTTTTCCAAGATTGCTTGGAGGAAGTGCGAGGTCATGTTCACGACTTGGGTGAAAGGTTAGATGGAATAGGAGGAATTCCCGTTGCCAGCTTCGGTAAGTTAGCGGAATTATGTTGTTTCGAGCCAGAATCCGATGGTGTATATAATTGTCGCCACTCTCTAGAACAGGATTTAGCAGCAGAACAAGCCATAATTAAATTGTTACGCTCTCAAGCTGCCCAAGCGGAAAGTTTAGGAGATCGCGCTACCCGTTATCTCTAT
>JASJEK010000205.1 GCA_030064915.1 Xenococcaceae cyanobacterium MO_234.B1 | reverse complement strand
ACCACAAAATCAAAGAGAAATTTTTCAAAATTGGCAGTCACCAAAACAGTATAGGTATCAAATACTGCTATGGAACGAATTCTCTTATATTCGACAAAAGCTCCTATATCATCTAATAATTTTTTCCATTGCTCTTCTAGCTCAGCAGCAGAAAAGTAATTCTTTAAACTGGGACTGAACAACCCTCTTGCCTGCTCAAAATTACCGTCAACAAGAGAGTCAAACAATCCCTGAGTGACTCGTTCAGCCTTAATTAATTGATTGGATTTAATAACCTCATCAGATTGAGAAACTTGCGCGATCGCTTTGGTTGAGAGGGGAATGGAAATTGCTCCGCTTAATAAGTAGTCGGACATAAATTTTGATGACTGTGTTAACTTTTATAAAATCCTCAAACCCTATTGGAACAAGAGATATCTGTTTTTACATTTCTTAATACAGTGCCGTTTACTTATGTCCGACTACTTATTGTCAGAAACATAACTAGCCAGACAGAAAAATAAGGCAGTCTTTGTATTCTATGTTGCATAGCAGATCGATCTTTGAGAAGTTTGAGCTTTAATTGGGAAGAGGTTCGAGGTAGTGAGTGCCTAATGCCTGGGGAGAAGGGAGCTTAATTAGTTTTAGAATTTGCGTTCCTAATTTGACAACTTCAATCTCAAATGGCAAAACCTTGGTATCCTATTTATTTTGCTGGAGAACATACCGCCACATTTTCTTCTGGGATGGAGTCAGTACTAGAATCAGCAGAGCGAGTTGTTGCAGAAGTTGTGGCTAAATCAACATGAGTTCGACAAAGTGAGTTTAACTTTTTGATTTATCAATAAGTATGAATTTGTCAGAGAAATTTAGTGGTTGGCGACACTTTTGCGACATAACCCTTAATCTTGCTACTTGGGAAAATCTACCCCCACGATTTCTCCCAAAGGATTGAAAAGGATCATAAAGGTACGGTCCTCTCGTTCAAACTCAACATTTATCAGCACTACATTAGAATTGGAAGTAGGACTCTCCACTATCTTAGGATCAGAGCGGCCCTTGAAAGGCCCTGTGGTTTCTACAATCTCCAGCCATTTTTGCTCAATATTTTCAGGCAATAGGGTCTTTTTTAAATCACGAGCCATGTAACCTCTTGCCACCGTATATTTACCATTACTTAAAGCATCGACAAACTCCTCTGCATTGTCTTTAATGTCGCCAATCCAAAGAAAGTCAATAGCAGTGATTTGCTGATTGCCATCCAAGGTAACCACAAAATCAAAGAGAAATTTTTCAAAATTGGCAGTCACCAAAACAGTATAGGTATCAAATACTGCTATGGAACGAATTCTCTTATATTCGACAAAAGCTCCTATATCATCTAATATTTTTTGCCAGTGCTCTTCTAGATCAGCAGCAGAAAAGTAATTCTTTAAACTGGGACTGAACAACCCTCTTGCCTGCTCAAATTTCCCGTCAACAAGAGAGTCAAACAATCCCTCAGTGACTCGTTCAGCCTTAATTAATTGATTGGATTTAATAACCTCATCCGATTGAGAAACTTGTGCGATCGCCTTGGTTGAGAGGGGAATGGAAATTGCTCCGCTTAATATTGTCATAAAGACAACTAGCCAAACAGAAAAATAAGGCAGTCTTTGTATTCTATGTTTCATAGTAGATAGATGTAGATAGATCTTTGATAAGTTTGAGCTTTAATTGGAAAGAGGTTCGAGGTACTGAGCGCCTAATGCTTGGCGAGAAGGGGACTTAATTAGTTTTAGAATTTGCGTTCCTAATTTGACAACTCTTCTTTTAAGCTCCCTCTCGACACTTTATGTAGGACAGAGTTATTATACAGTAACTCAAACCATTGCTATATGAAGATTTCATCTCAAAAGTGTAAAGGCTAAACCTTACGGGTATTCCCCCTCGGTTCTAGAATCGCAAACGCTTCAGAAATCATAGCTTTCTAGCACAATAGCTGAATTGGAATACAGCTCCCATTAAAATAGTCTATGAATAACTTCATTTACTTTATGGTGTATTACTTTATGGTGTAGCCTCTACCTTCCATGCAGGCAGCAAAAGCGCGATCATAATCTCCTCGTCGTGCCTGCTCATCCTGATTGCGTATCCCACCAGTAATACCACCGACGGCTGCACCAATCCCTGCACCCTTACCAGCATCACCACCAATAGCTCCGCCAATCGCTCCTATACCAGCACCGCGAGCAGCACCCCGTAGGGTTCTATTTGAGATGATACCACCGCTGGAACTACTACTGCTACCTGAAGGTCTATATCCTGTTTGTTGAGTAGCCCAATCGCTACAACTAATTTCATCTCCTTGCTGCTGTTGAGGACTTTGACCTCTTTGGGGATAGACATACTGTGCCATTGCCGAACTCCCATTTATAGTTGCCATTGCTAGTCCGATAAAGACTGTAGTTACAATGGACTTTTTAGCTCTTTTTTTCTCGTTCATTATTTTCCAACTCCAAATTCTGTAGCTTACTCCTCGCGATTGCTAGTACTTCCAACTCTTCTAGCATCCATCGAAATTAGTATTAACCTTAATAAGGCGTTGCCTGTACAAAGTCCACCTTTCTAGCATTAGCAGGTGGCGAGAAGGTAAACTGATCTGGAGCTATTGTTGGTTCTAAATTCCAATTGGATAGAGTAGCTGTATATCTTGGTACGCCTTCTCGATTTTTATAAGCAATAGCTACTTTCCGAAGCAGAGGAGTTTCACTGTCTTCAATCCATACTTGCCAGTCAATGCTGTCTTGGACGAATACTAAATGATGACAAGGAACGTCATCAACCTCAACCATGCCATAGTAAAAACCAGCTTGCACATTTTTCGTCAACCCCTCATAGAGGTCGCTGTAGAGTAGGTCAGCTAAAGGCATATCTACGTTTAATTTTTGGACTAGGGTGTCTAATGTCTCATCCATACTGGCAGGAGCATCCCCAGTTGCATAGAGGTTACGTTCCGGGTCAACTACAGTTACTTTTGAGCCATCATACCAAAACTCCCGTTGTATCAACTCTCCAGTTGAATTTGCCCAAAATTGATTAGGACGATTCACAATTATATCACCCTCATGGGCAACCTGAATAAAAACGCCTGTTGTAGTTAGCAAATCCCGTTCAGTCTCGACAGAAAAGGAAAATTTCTCTTGGGATTCGAGAAAATCAGACATCTGGCGCAAGATTTGATCTGCTTTCTTGTCAATAGCCGGGTTTGCCCTAGTAGCCGAAGTTTGGGCGATGATATTACTGGTATCTTGTTCCTTAACTGTTGGCATATCTGCAAACGTAGCAAGCTTTGGAACAAACAGAGATACTGTCAGAAGAGCAGCTATCTGACAGCAACTTTTAAATTTCCTCACAATCAATCTCCATCAATGGGGTCTATCAACATTGCAGTTAATCGATAAATATTAAAGAACTTATCGAGGATTACTTAGATTAACATTCTTGAATGAATATCATAAAGATGAGACAATTCTCCAGCAAGAAAGTTCCTTTTTTTTTTAGTTTTAGGCGATCGACGTTAAATATAAGCAACGAAATGCTCTCCGAATGGCTATGGGCGTTGCCTATTGCCTTTACCAGAATCTGAGGATGCAGTTTGAATGCAGGTAAACTTAATCTTTTCGCGATCGCCTTATTGTTGTTGATAGTTGATAGTTGATAAAGAATTACAATCAACAATAATTTAGTACCAAATATGAAGCAACGCAGATTAATTGGCTTAACGGTTGGTATTGCAACAGGAAAAACTACTGCATCAAATTATTTAGTAGAGCATTGGGCTATTGAAGAAGAAGCTAGAAGTTCTTCCATTACCAGCTTTAACTGCCAGTTTAGTTAATACCTTACTTGGGATCAAGCCTTTAGCCAAATTACTCAAGTGGCAAGCCCGCAACATGATGATTAAACAAGCCGAAAAAATCGGTGTTTCTTGGCGAGAAACCCTAAATCAAGTCAAAAACTCTCAATTAACCTATCCCCATTGGTGACAAGTTAGGGAAAAAGACTATTTGTCACCAATGGTTGATGGTTGATAGTTGATGGTTGATTTTGACAAGTACTGATGGGAATGAGTGTAGATTATCAACTTTTTTTGGGAACTATAACCTTAGTAAGTTGATTTTCTATCATGATGACAACAATTACAAAACTCAAACCTAGGGAGTTACTGTCTCGACTAGCCAATTCTAACAGTTCTGGTTGTCTTGAATTTGATGAAGGATTGATTTCTTGGAAAATTTATTTACAAGAGGGAAATTTAAAGTATGTTTATTGTTCTGCACAGTTGTTAGACCAGCTTAAGTATCACTTACATTATCTTGAATGTAAACAAGCTGTAGCAGCCTTAAAACATTTACCATCATCTTATGTAAAGATACAATCCTATTTACAAGAAAAGTCTTCTGCTCAAAATCACAATCTTTATAGTAAGGTTATTTCTTGGCTACTAATAGAAAAACATCTTGAGCCAGCCCAGGGTTTAGAACTGATCGAACATATAAACAAAGATGCGCTACACTTTTGTCTTTGGCTTGATAGAGGTACTTCCTCATGGCAAGAGGAAAAACCAATTCCCTCTTGGATTCGAGAACAATTTGGATATTCTTTATCTCTAAGCATCTCAGAATGTTTGGATGTAGAGCAAACCAGGCTCAAACAATGGCAAAATTGCAGTGTTGAATTGCTTTCTGTTCACCAACGCCCTTATTTTACTTCTGGTTGGGAACAAAAACCCCTTCCGACCTCTGGTTCACTAAATTATCAAACTCTTAAAGAGCTATCTCAAGTGATACGAGGAAGCACTAGCATTCGTCAACTATCACTATTGCTAAAAAAAGATGAGCTTTATGTAGCACAAATTTTATCTCCATACATTGATAATAAGATAATTTATTTACGCAATGCTCAACCACCTTTAGATAAATTACCTAGTATTCCTAGACCCCAAAAAAATGCTCAGGAGTCTCCCTTAGTTGCATCATTTACTAACAGTAAAAGTGAGAATAAAAATCCCGAAAGCGCTGCTGTTAAAATCTGGAAAATAGTATGTATTGATGATAGTCCTACTATCTTAAAAGAAATTCAACGGTTTCTCGATAAAGATAGGTTTGAAGTTACAGCCATAGATGACCCCGTGCAAGCTGTACCTATCATTTTTCGCCTCAAGCCAGACCTGATTTTGTTAGATATTACTATGCCCAGAATTAATGGTTATAAGATATGTGGGTTATTAAGGAATAGTGACCATTGTAATCAGACTCCGATTATCATGGTAACAGGAAATACTGGCTTAATTGATAAAGCTAGAGCTAAACTAGCTGGAGCAACAGACTATTTTACTAAACCTTTTACCAGACAAGGATTAATGCTAATGATTGAAAAACATCTTAACTGATTCAATCTCCAAGCTTACTTTCAAAGAAATTATTTATAGCTATAAATAGTTATTTTGTATTTCAATATTGTTCAACATAACTAATAATAATCATGAAAACTATCTTAATTGTCGACGATTTAAAATCCGAATTAGATTTGATGGCAAACTATTTATCCAAAGCTGGTTATAACATCATTCTGGCAACGAATGGAGAAGAAGCGATCGCCAAAACTCTAACCAGTAAACCTGATGCTATTGTTACTGATTGGATGATGCCCAAGATGGGAGGTTTAGATATTTGCCGTAAACTGAAAAAGAATCCCGAAACAGCCGAGATCCCTGTCATTGCTTGTACTGCCAAAAATCGAGATGTAGATCGCTTATGGGCAAAAAAACAAGGGGTAAAAGCTTACGTTACTAAGCCTTGTACTCAAGAACAATTAGTCAGCGCACTACAAGAGGCAATGGGGTAAGGGATCATGGTAACATCAAGCGCAGCTTCCAGAATTCAAGCCAAATTACAGGAGTTATTTAAGGCAAATTTAGCCCCAGGGGATGCTTATATCCGATTTCAACTGACATCAGACATGACAGCATTATTGTCAATGGAACAGGTGCAAGAGTCTTTATTAGTTGAAGCAGAAAAAATAACTCCCTTGTCCGATATGCCAGAATCTGTCATTGGTATTATGAATTCTCGCGATCGCGTCTTTTGCGTATTTGATTTGGCTCAATTGTTAGCCTTGCCTTCTCGCCTAATTTCTCTTCGGCAATATCAAATAATTGTGTTGCAAACCATTTCTAAACAACCAATTTATATGGGGTTAGCCGTGACTAGCATTCAAGGAATTGTGCGTTTACCAATAGAACGAATTCAGTCATCTTTAGATGCTTTTCCTTCTAACATAGCTCCTTATCTCTGGGGTGCAGTGAACGAAGAAGAAACTATGATTCCCATATTAGAGTTTAATCTTATCTCAAAAGCTTTAACCAAACTATCGTAATGGGCATTGCCCAACCTATCTTTGGGGTTTTTAACTAAGGCGATCGCAAATATTGTATCTTTGGGCGACAACCAGCAACTATGACAATAATTTACTTAAATCTGTAAAAACCATGAAACTACCATTATTTAAAAGTTTACAATTCCGTTTACCCTTTCTAGTTTTACTAGGAATTATCCCTACAACCATAATAGCGATCGCTTTTGCTAGTTCTAATGCCAGTAATATTATTCGTCAAGAAACTGAAGAAAATTTAGCTCTTAAGGCAAAGGCTCTCAACACCAGCATTTCTAGATGGACAGAAATGAATGTTTTAGCCTTACAGAACTTGAGTAAACAGCCAGATATAGTCAGCATGGAGCCAAAGCGACAAAAGCCAGTTTTAATGGCAGCTCTGAATAATTATCAGCATCTCTATACAGCTAGCACTACCGATCTTAATGGCATTAATGTAACTCGTAGTGACGACAAAGCCCCAAAAAAATATCCCGACCGCCCTTGGTTTCAGGGAGCAAAAGCAGGTAACGATATTACTTATCAAACTTTAATAGGTCGCACTAGTAAAAAACCTTCTTTATGTTTATCTGCACCAATTAAAGCCAAGACAATAATTAAAGGCGTAACTTATATCTGCATGACTCTGGAAATTCTGACAGAAGAAGTTGGTGCTGTTAAATTTGGTAAAACTGGCTATGGTTTTATTGTCAATGAACAAGGTCGTATCTTAGGTCATCCTGATACAAATCTAACTTCTGGCGATGAATTAATAGATTATAGTAGCTATCCCCCTGTCGCCAATTTTTTAGCTGGCAAAGAAGGGTACTTTTCTTTTAAAGACCAAGGAGGTATAGAATGGTTATCTCACGGGACTCGTCTTAATAATGGTTGGGGAGTCTTCATCTTACAGCAGAAGTCAGAAGCTTTTCTCAAGGAAAAGGAATTTCAGCAGTTAGCAGCGATGATTGCTGGTATTTCTATATTAGCTGTAGGTATTATAACTTGGCTATTAGCTAGTCGTTTGACACAACCGATTAGTAAAATTACAGAAGCAGCAACCAGCTTAGCAGCAGGCAATTTAGACCAAAAAGTCGCTCTTGAGCAGGAAGATGAAATAGGGATTTTGGCAGATTCTTTTAACAAAATGGCACAACGGTTACAGGAATCTATTACCAGTATAGAAAGTAAAGCAGAGGAGCAACGCCAAGAAAAAGAACAGCTAGAAGCAGCAATTTATACCCTCATAGATGAAGTCTCAGGCGCAACAGAAGGAGATTTAACCGTTAGAGCTAACTTGGACTCGATGGAACTGAGTACAGTTGCCGACTTATTTAACGCCATTATTGATAACTTGGAAGAAATTGCCGTTGAAGCCAAACAGTCAACTACCCAAGTGGGTTCTTCTTTGAAGCAAAATGAAGAAGCGATTCGTTTGCTAGCAGAGCAAGCTATTGTTGAGGCTAAAGAAACTCGCGATACTCTAATTTCCGTAGAACAAATGTCGCAATCGATTCAGGCGGTGGCAGAAAATGCGAGCCAAGCCGAAGCAATTGCTGACGATACTTATAATACTGTTTTGAACAGTACTAATGATATGGATTTAACTGTAGACAGTATCTTAGCTCTGCGAACTACAGTAGGTGAAACAGCTAAAAAAATCAAGCGTTTAGGAGAATCTTCGCAAAAAATCTCCCAAGCAGTTTCTTTTATCGAAGAAATCGCCCTAAAAACCAATGTATTAGCCATTAATGCTAGTGTTGAGGCTGGACGGGCAGGAGAATATGGACAAGGCTTTACCATCGTTGCCGAACAAGTGGGTGCATTAGCAGAACAATCCGCAGCAGCAACCAAAGAAATTGCCAACATTGTGGCAGAAATTCAAGCGGAAACCAAAGAAGTCAACCAAGCGATGGAATCAGGTACAGCCCAGGTAGTAGAAACTACACGCTTAGTAGAATCCACCAAGCAAAGTTTAGGACAAGTATTGGAAAAATCTCAAGAAATCAACCAATTAATGGGTTCTATTTCTCAAACAACCGTATCTCAGGCAAATACTTCCCAAAGTGTTACCAGCTTGATGCAAAAAATTGCGAACTTATCTGAAACCACATCTATATCTTCCAAAGAAGTAGCACAATCAATGGTTGAAACTGCCCAAGTAGCTGCCAAGCTAGAGTCTACGGTAGCTCAGTTTAAAGTAGCTAATTGATAAGACTTTTTGCAGAAGTCAGCTTATAGGTAAAAGGTAAAAGGTAAAAGGTAAAAGGTGTATCGAAGCTCTAATTTATGGATTCGCTTCCGATAACTGATATAGAAACGCGCCTCTTACCTCTTACCTAACACGAACAAGGTTTATGGGACTTATGCAAGAGTGCTATAAAACATGAGTAAATCAAGCGATCGCGCTATATCTATTTAACCGAGCAATTTAACTCTCTAACTGCAAGCAACATGGATACAGAACAACAAATTCGCCTGAATTTTCTTGATGAGGCTGAAGAATATTTTGATCGCATGGAATCTAATCTTTTAGGATTAGCCAATACTGTCCTCAATCCTCAACAAGTAGATATAGTATTGCGTGCTGCTCACTCTATTAAGGGTGGTGCTGCCATGATGGACTTTAATATTTTGAGTCAAGTTGCTCATCGTTTAGAAGATTTTTTAAAAATTTTGCGAGTCCGCTATGCTTCTAGTCAAATTACCACGGAAGTAGAAACCCTGTTACTACAAGGTGTTGATTGCTTGCGCACCCTTAGCGAGCTGAATCGTCAAGGGGTAGAGATTACAGACTCTTATCTTAGCGATCTCAGTCAATCAATCTTTGAGCAGTTACGAGAGCATCTAGGAGACTTAGAAGCTACAGACGAAGATGCCTTAATGGCACAAGATGAAGATGTCGATCCTGCTCTACTCCTCTTTGAAGAAGGAGTTGATACGGTTTTAGACCGCTTTGAAACTCAATTAAAAGAAATAGGAATTGGGGAACTAGCTCAAGAATTAGCTACCACAGCCCAAGAATTAATTTCCTTCGGCAAGATGGCAAATCTTGAACCTTTTACACAACTCTGTGAGTCAATCCAGCAACAAGCAGCAACCCTATCGAACCAAGAGATTGAACTTTTAACAGACCGCGCTTTAAAAACTTGGAGGCGATCGCATGCTTTAGTTTTACGGGGACGTATTGAGAAATTACCCTCTTGTCTGGAAGATAATAACTCAGTTCAAGAAGTTGAAAAAGAAGTTGAAGTAGACCCCGTCTTGTCAAAGCGGAGTACCTTTGACCAAGACTCCAGCATCGCTGCTACTATTGACCTTTTAGAAGACAGTTCCCTGGAACTGAGTAGCTTACAGTCGGCGTTTGAGCAAGCAGAAACTGACCCCCAACTAGAGGCAGATTTCGACCCCTTAGAAGACAGTTCCCTAGAACTGAGTAGCTTACAGTCGGCGTTTGAGCAAGCAGAAACTGACCACCCACTAGAGACAGATTTTGACCCCTTAGAAGACAGTTCCCTAGAACTGAGTAGCTTACAGTCGGCGTTTGAGCAAGCAGAAAGCGCTCCCCAACTAGAGGCAGATTTCGACCCCTTAGAAGACAGTTCCCTGGAGCTGAGTAGCTTACAGTCAGCGTTTGAGCAAGCAGAAAGCGCTCCCCAACTAGAGACAGATTTCGACCCCTTAGAAGACAGTTCCCTGGAGCTGAGTAGCTTACAGTCTGCTTTTGATGTTGACACTTCTGAAGAAACACACACCATAATTCAACTAGCACAAAATGAATTTCCCGTTTCCTTATCCCTAGGACAGAAAACCCCATCTGTAGACAAGATGGTAAGAGTTTCGACTGCACAACTCAAACAATTTAATAATCTTTTTGAACAACTAATTTTAAACCGCAACACTATCAATCTACGATTACAACAATTACAAAATGTCATTACCTTAATGAGTCAGCGAATGTCTCAGATGAAACGTTCCAACACTCAATTAAAACAATGGTATGACTGCGCTTCTGTCGAAGGATTTCTGAGCAATAAAGAACAATCCTTACAAAATTCAGTTAGTTCCTTAACCAGCAAGCGCGATCTCGCCGAAGGCAAGGCAATAAATGGTTTCAGCAGAACCGAGGCGCGGAGCGATCGCTTTGATACCTTAGAAATGGATCGCTACAGTGACGTTCATCTAATCTGCCAAGAACAAATAGAAACCATTGTTCAACTCCAAGAAGTTACAAAAGACATAGAACTAGGACTACAAGAAATTAACCAAGCAGTTCGCGACCTGAACTACACTACCAAATCTATGCAAGGTAACGTTACTCGGACTCAAATGTTACCCTTGGCAGAAGTAGTCAAACGTTTTCCCCGAGTAATTCGCGATCTTAATCTCCAGTTTAATAAACAAGTTAACCTTAAAATTATTGGCGAAAACACCCTCTTAGAACAATCCGTCATCGAAGCTCTCAGCGACTCTTTAATGCATCTGTTGCGTAATGCTTTTGACCACGGTATAGAAGACTCTGAAACCCGCATCGCTGCTGGTAAACCCCCATCAGGAACAATTACCATAGAAGCAAAGAACCAAGGTACTTACACCGTTATTACTCTTAGGGATGATGGTGGTGGTATCTCTCTAGACAAAATCCGCGATCGTCTTGTTAAGATAGGTATTCCTCAATCTGACGTTGTCCAAATACCAGAAGCAGAACTACTTGACTTTATCTTTGAGCCTGGATTTAGTACAACAGAACAAGTCACAGAACTTTCAGGTAGAGGAGTAGGAATGGATGTAGTTCGGACTAATCTCCAAGAAATTCGTGGTGATGTTCGGGTAGCTACAAAACCAGGAAAAGGTACAACATTCACTCTCAGAGTTCCCTTTACTTTATCCATCTTAAGAGTAGCAGTCATCGAACAGGCAGGTACTATTTTTGCTATTCCTGCTAATAGTATTCGAGAGCTTGTACCTTTAAAATCAGAACTAATAAAAACTTCAGAAAACACTAAAAATCTACTTTGGAACCAGACAGAAATTCCTTTAGTAGAAATAGAAAAAACTCTCGTTTATCGACGTTCTCATCACAATACTACTTTAACTGGTAATCCTGTCATAGATAAAACTATGGCTATAGTGGTAGGAGATGAAAAATTAGTTGCAGCACTGCAAATTAGTCATTTTTGGTATGAGCAAGAATCTACCATTAGACCTATTGATAGTCCTATTCCTTTACCTCCTAGAGTTATTAGCTCAGTAGTTTTAGGTGATGGGAAAGTTATTCCTTTATTCGACCCGATTCTATTAATAGAAGAATGCTTAACAAATCACGCTACTAACCATCAATGTAATCAGAATCTTACAGAAACCAAAAATCTATCTACAACCAAAACTATTCTCGTAGTTGATGACTCTATTAATGTACGGCGCTATCTAAGTTTAACTTTAGAAAAAGCTGGTTATCGAGTAGAGCAAGCCAAAGATGGTCAAGAAGCTGTAGATAAATTGCTTGGTGGACTCTCGGTACAAGCTGTTATTTGTGATATTGAAATGCCTCGACTAGATGGTTATGGCGTTCTCGAAGAAATAAAAGATAGAGCAGAATTTGCGCAGCTTCCCATAGCCATGTTAACTTCTCGTAGTAATGAAAAACATCGCAAACTAGCTATCAATTTAGGAGCTTCAGCTTATTTCTCTAAACCCTATAATGAACAAGAACTATTAGAGCAACTAGCACAATGGTGATGCCTTAAAAGTAGTAGCGACACCAGTCAAGTCCTCCGAGCAAGCCGAAGTGGTGGTGGAGGTTATTCGAGCTAGTGTTGGCGTGAATTCATGAACTGAATCGGTGTTCTAGAAGAAGTTGTAGATTGTCTAGTTCAACACATTTCAATTGATACATTCATGTGCTTTTAATCAAACAGATTTATTTAATAGAAAGTAGGAGCAGCAAGTCAATCTATGTTATCTAAAAGAAAATTGGCTTTTTCCACTCCCACAAATTACATAAAATTACATAAAAATTGCAAGAACTAAACAGCGATCGCTTAGGACAGAATCAACACCCGAACCTAGACCGCCACTGCGAAAATAAACAGATTCTGGTTATGAGCGGAGCTTTCCTGATTTTAAGCCGTAAAATGGCTCAGAAAGACTGGATTTATTGGGTTGGTGGGGATGGGATGCCTAATTTGGCTGGTGGTTTGGGGGTTGGGCGTTGAGTGTTAACTGGAAAGATATGATTATTTGTTACGAGATTGTGTTGGCGACTTAATTGGTGAGAAAAAATGGAAAGAAGATTAGGTTGAGAGGGGCAAAACTCAACTCCATTTTTGAGTAGGAAATTGTTTATGGCAGTTAAAGATTTTGATTTTAGTCACTACTACACTTACCAAGAACTGGTAGATTACCTCAGTCAGGTAGCTGAGGCTTACCCAAAACTGATTCAGTTGAAAGTTATCGGTCAGAGTTACGCGGGACGGGACATCTGGTTAGGTATTCTCTCCAATCAAGAGACGGGAAACTATCTGGAAAAACCAGGCTATTGGATAGATGCTAATACCCATGCGGGGGAGATCACGGGGTCAGCGGTAGCCTGCTACATTATCTATTATCTACTGACCCAGTACCATCAAGA
>JASJEK010000204.1 GCA_030064915.1 Xenococcaceae cyanobacterium MO_234.B1 | reverse complement strand
AAATTGACGAGCGGGGGAAGGGGGCTTCAAAGCACAACAATTTAACTAGATATACAAACAATACAATTCATAAAGCCCCCTTCTCCCCCCGCGCCGCCGAAAGGCGCAAACGGGGCGTACAAGACGGACGGCTGAAATGGAGGAACGACCCCGCGTCGCCGTCAGGACGGGGCGTACAAGCTCCTGGGGTTTCCCCAGGAGTCAGCCCCTCCGCAAGGGAACGCGTTCCGATTCGGAGGCAACCTCCGACCGAAGCGTCCTCCTCTGGAGGTTTCCTCCAGAGACAGCCCCTCGGCAACCTCGCCGACGCGAAGCGACTACCGCAAGGTCTCCCTCACGCTCAAAAAACATTAGTGTTCCTAATCGCTCACACAAGATAAAATAGCTGAGGAGCATTAATAGAACTGGGAGGATTAATAGATTGGCTACTCGCGTTATTATCGTTCGTCACGGACAAAGCACTTATAATGCAAAGAAGATGATTCAAGGTCGTTGCGATGAGTCAATCATAACTGAGCAAGGAATCGCAGATGCACAAAAAGTTGGTCAGGCTTTACAGGGGATTAGAATTGATGGCTTTTATTCTAGTCCCCTTCAGAGAGCTAAACAAACAGCAGAAATTATCCATTCCTATCTCCAAAATCCTCCTGAGTTAAATCCTACTAACCAACTTATGGAAGTTGATTTACCTCTATGGGAAAAACAAAGCAAACAAGAAGTTGCGGAAAAATACGCCGATGACTATCGGATGTGGAAACAACAGCCTCATCAATTTAAGATGGTTTTAGAAGATGGGACAGAACACTATCCTGTTTTATCTCTATATCAGCAAGCAAAGAAATTTTGGCAAGAAATAATACCTCAGTATGCAGGAAAAACTATTTTAATTACGGCACATAACGGCATTAATCGCTGTTTAATTATGACTGCGGTGGGTATTGCCCCAGAAAGATATCATTCTATTCAACAATCCAACTGTTGTATTAGTATTCTTAACTTTACTGGTGATGTTGGTGATGGGGTACAGATAGAATCTCTCAATCAAACTTCTCACCTAGGTATTCCCCTTCCTTCTACCCGTAACCCTCATCAAGGACCCCGTTTGTTACTGGTGCGTCACGGTGAAACTCAATGGAATAAGGAATCTCGTTTCCAAGGTATTAGAGATATCCCTCTCAATGAAAATGGTAAGGCACAGGGCAGAAAAGCAGGAGAATTTTTAAAAGATGTACCCCTAGATTTTGCTGTATCTAGTTCTATGTCTCGTCCCAAAGAAACCGCAGAGATTATTTTAGAACATCACTCAGGAGTGACTCTAGAAACAATTCCAGAGTTGATGGAAATTTGTCATGGTTTATGGGAAGGAAAGTTAGAATCAGAAATTGAAGCTGAGTTTCCTGGGTTATTACAACAGTGGAAAGATGCGCCTGAAACTGTCCAAATGCCAGAAGGAGAAAACTTACAGCAAGTTTGGGATAGAGCGATCGCAGCTTGGAATAAGATTGTTACAACTTATAGTAATTCTGACAGTAATTCTGAGTCTCCCCGTACTGGTATCGTAGTAGCTCATGATGCCATTAACAAGGTTGTTGTCTGTTATTTACTGGGTTTAAAACCTGATAATTTCTGGAACATCAAACAGGGTAACGGCGCAGTCACCGTTATTGATTATCCTCAAGGTGCAACAGGTCAACCTGTACTGCAAGCAATTAATATTACAACTCATGTCAGTGGTGGAGTGTTCGATAAAACTGCTGCTGGCGCTTTGTAATTAGTAATCAGTAATCAACAATCAACAAAGTTTTTGTTAAGAAAAGTTAAGATAAATTAAGATAAATGAGAAATTACAATATTTACTTAGCTGAAAATTCCTGGTGAATGTCCTAAAGTCTCTTAAACCCCAAATCCAACGCAATCTAATGATCTTGTTTATCACAGGATTGCTCTTTTGGATTAGCATTACAACTTTACTGCCTACTCTACCTGCTTATATTCAAGATGTGGGAGCGACTCCCCAACAGGTAGGCTTTGTTATGGGTTGTTTTGCCATTGGGTTACTCTGTTCTCGTACTTTTCTCGGAAAACTCGCAGACAGCCATAGTCGCAAGTTAGTGATTTTAATTGGTTCAATAGTAGCTGGAACTGCACCTATAGGTTATATTTTTGTGCAGTCTGTACCAGGACTAGCAGGTATGAGAGCCTTTCATGGTATCAGTATTGCTGCTTTTACTATCGGATACAGTGCTTTGGCGATCGATTTTTCCCCAAGAGAACATCGGGGTAAGATTATCGGTTATATGAATCTGGCTGTTCCTATGGGAATGACTATTGGCCCTGCTTTAGGAGGATTTTTACAAGGAAGTCTTGGTTATCAGGTATTGTTCTCGGTTTCTGCGAGTTGTGGAATTTTGGCTCTACTTTTAGGAAGCCGTCTCCGAGATAAGATGAATCCAGAGGTAATAAGCGGTCTCGCAACCAAAGTCAAAGAACCTACTCGTAGTTTTCGGGAATTGACTAATGATTCTGCTTTAACAACTCCTGCGATAGTTCTGTTTCTGATAGGTTTAGTATTTGGTACGTTAGTGGCTTTCTTGCCTTTATACGTTAGAGAATTAGCATTAAGTTTAAATATCGGCTTGTTTTACACTGTAATTGCGATCGCCAGTTTTACAGTCCGTTTATTTGTGGGAGAAGCAGCAGACCGCTATGGTAGAGGTATTCTAATTAGTATTAGTCTGGTCTGCTATATTATCTCCATGCTGTTCTTAGCTAAAGCAGATAATGCCATCATGCTCTTACTAGCAGCAGTTGCAGAAGGTTCTGGTGCAGGTATTTTAATTCCCACTATTTTAGCCTTAATCAGCGATCGCTCTTATGATAACGAAAGGGGTAGAGTCTATGCTCTTTGCTTGGGGGGTTTTGATGTGGGAATTGCTCTGGCTGGTCCAATTTTAGGGTTATTAGAAGCTAGTTTAGGCTATCAGGGTTTATTCACTTTAGCTACTATTTTATCTGCGATCGCCTTATTGATTTTTATGACTCGTTCTAGTAGAAGTTTATCCCATTCAATTCGTTTTGCTTTGGGTCAAGAAAAAGATGTTTATGTGGTGGATTTATATTAACTTTGCTATAAGTTACAACAATATCCTATTGATAAATCAGATAGCTTGAATTGAGATATGAGCTTCTATGCACGACTCAGTAACCTTACCACTTTCGGCAAAAGGCTTAACTGGCGTAATACTACCGGAAACAGCAGCAGCATAACTAGGTAAAGTACTAGCTGCTAATGCTACATGGCGATCGGCTACTGCTAATCCATGAGTAGGATCGTAGCCTCGCCAACCAGCACCAGGTAAATAAACTTCCGCCCAAGCGTGTAAGTCTCTTTGCTCCTGATCTAAATCTCCTTCCTGATAACCGCTGACAAACCTTGCTGCTAAACCAATAGCACGGCAAATTTCCATAAACAGTATTACTAAATCACGACAAGAACCTTGCTTGCGCCTCCAGGTTACTCCTGCTTGCCAAGGTTCTCCAGTCTCTCGCGTAATATAATCGCAGCTTTCGTAGAGACGCTGATTTAAAGTAGAGAGAAAAGCAACTGTATTGCTATTGACTTCTTGAGCAATTTCCTGTGCTAGTTCTAAAACTACCGGATCTACTACTACACTGTAGGGTTGTAAATAAGGTTTTAGTTGCGCTAATAGAGAACTAGGATAATCGAGGGGTAGTTTGACTGTCCAAGGCTCAAGGAGATAGTCGAAAGGATTAGTTTTATAAGTTTCTACTTGAGTAGTTATTTTTAGCTTCAATTGCTCTGTAGCTGTGGTAAACCAGAGTTGAGTTAGGCTATTGCCATCCAAATCAGCGGTGTGAGAAACTCCCGCTGGTTTCGGGTCTACTACTAGAGAAAAAGAATGGAGTTGTTGCCAACCATCGCAGCGGGGTCGCTGCCTGAGAATATGGGGCTTCAACCAAACTGGCTGATTATAAGTGTAGATTGTGGTGTGACTAATGTTATAAAGCACTTTAGCAATTATCTAATGCCAGAAATGTAGCATAAATTTGGTTTCCTACCTCATTAATTGAGCTTTGCATCTGATCCAAAAATTCGTGTAAACCAGACTGGATAATATCGTCTATGGTTAAATAACCTAGTTGAGCGCATAGACGACCTAGCGATCGCTCTGCTCCATTGCACCAGGTACCCACAGGGGTGCTGGTAATTTCATGGAGACATTGTTCTGCTTGCCACAGACAAAAGTGAATGGAACGAGGAAACTGCCGGTTTAAAATTAAAAATTCAGCTACACTACTGGGAGTAATTCGATGTTGACATTTGCGGTACATCTCATAGGCACTAGCTGATTTTAACAAAGCGATCCATTGAATTTGATCTAAAGGCGTTCCCACCCACTCTGCTGAAGGCAATAAGAAAAAATACTTCACGTCAAGAATGCGAGTCGTCTTATCCGCTCTTTCTAGCAGTCTGCCCACTTGCCCAAAATGCCAGCCCTCATTATGAGTCATGGTGGCATCCATCACCCCCGCAAAGCGATGGCTAGACATTCTCACCTGAGTAAAAAATTTCGGCAGTGCATCTAGAGGCTTTCCTGATGAGGCTTCCTTGACCATTAAGTAAAAATCGTTTACCTCTTCCCACATCTCTGAGGAAATAATTTCTCGAATTGAGCGAGCATTTTCCCTAGCTCTTTGCAGACAGGATATTATCGAATGGGGATAATCCCAATCAAAGGTGAGGAACTGAATCACATTTTCAGCGTTGAGTTTGCCATAGCGATTTTGAAACAGTTCTAAATCTCCTGTCGTATAGACCAGAGGTTGCCATTGCT
Organism: Xenococcaceae cyanobacterium MO_234.B1; assembly: GCA_030064915.1. Classification (GTDB taxonomy): domain Bacteria; phylum Cyanobacteriota; class Cyanobacteriia; order Cyanobacteriales; family Xenococcaceae; genus JASJCP01. The sequence goes on along the minus strand of JASJEK010000204.1, from coordinate 7,727 downwards.
CGGTCATACCCACTGGCAAATCGAGCATTAAATGTAGATTAACATCGATAAAACGAGCTACATTTTCCGCTCGCTCAATATAGCGATTTAGCCAGTAAATAGAATCAGCAACCCGACTTAGCATAAATTGTTTATTTCTTAACTTTGTGATTGGTTATTAGTTGGTTTACTTGTAGCTGCTTCTGAGGTCAGCACCCAAGTATCTTTGCTCCCACCACCCTGAGAAGAATTGACAACGAGAGAACCTTTTTTCAAAGCTACTCTGGTAAGTCCTCCAGGATGAACGTAAATTTCTTCCCCCCGATGGATAATATAAGGACGCAAGTCTACGTGTCGTCCCTCAATGCGATCGTCAATTAAGGTAGGAACTCGGGATAAGCTCAGAATTGGTTGAGCAATATAATTACGGGGATTAGCTAGAATGCGCTGGGCAAATTGTTGGCACTCCGCTTCCGTCGCCGTTGAACCAACTAACATTCCATAGCCTCCAGATTCATTAGCTGACTTAACTACCAAACTATCTAAGTTTTTGAGAACGTAATCCCGGTCTTTTTCTTGCCAACACAGGTAAGTTGGGACATTAGATAAGATTGGCTCTTCCCCTAGATAATAGCGAATCATTTCAGGAACATAGGCATAAACTACCTTGTCATCTGCTACCCCAGTTCCTGGTGCATTGGCTAGTGCGACGCGACCTTGTTGATAGACTTCCATCAGTCCTGGTACTCCTAGTAAGGAGTCGGGACGAAACACCACAGGATCTAAAAAGTCGTCATCTACTCGGCGATAGACCACATCTACCCGATGGAGTCCTTTGGTAGTTCGCATTTGCAAATAGCCATCTACTACCACCAGATCCCGACCTTCTACCAGTTCTACCCCCATTTGCTGTGCCAAAAATGAATGCTCGTAATAGGCGGAGTTGTAAATTCCAGGAGTGAGAACCACCACTGTCGGGTTAGGTAAGTAGGGAGGAGCTAGATTTAACAAACTTTCCAACAAATGGCTGGGATAGTCATCGATTGGCTTAACTAACATAGTCTGGAAAATATCGGGAAAAGTACTTTTCATCACTCGCCGATTTTCCAGTACGTAAGAGACACCTGAAGGCACTCTTAAATTATCTTCTAGGACATACCACTGACCGTCGCGATCGCGTACCAGATCCGTACCAGTAATGTGACACCAAACCCCCGTAGGTGGTTTAATGCCCAGACAAGGTTTTAAAAACCCTGGGGCTGAATAAATAACTTCAGCAGGTATTTTGCCATCTTTAAGTATCTGCTGTTCGCCGTAAATATCTCCTAAAAAAAGATTCAGTGCTGCAATCCGCTGCTTCAAACCTCTTTCAAGCTTTTGCCATTCTTGAGCTGAGATAATGCGGGGAATAATATCAAAGGGAAAAATTCTTTCTACACCTCGAGCGTCGCTATAAACATTAAAAGTTACTCCTAGTTTGAACAGGGCAATCTGTGCTGTCTGTTGGTGTTGCTGCAATTGTTCTATGCCGAGGTTCTGCATCCATTTGATTAAGGAGGCTGAGTGCGATCGCGGCTGTCCCTTAGCCAGAAAAAGTTCATCATAAAAGTCTTCTGGATCGTATGCTTCTAATTGCAAAACTAGCCCTCCGACAGCCTCATTCCTAATAAATTCTGATACTTGTTTAACTCAAGAATTGTAGCTCAGATTACAAGTTTGCCAAAATTTGCAAAAAGTCAAGAAGCTTTTTGATTAAATTAAAGCGATCGCAGATACTTAGAATAACCAATAAATGGTAAAAATCAGTTAGTCTAAAAGAAAATTATTGAATAATATTGTTTAATTTTATGAATACGAATAGTTTATTGTCCGAGCAAATTTTAGCCCTAAGTATTTCAGAAAAGCTTCAATTAATAGAATATATCTGGGATAGTCTTGTTGTTGATGCAGATAAAATTCCTTTAACTCAATCTCAAAAACAAGAACTAGATCGACGTTTAGCGTCTTACCAAAATCTTGAAAATCAAGGTGAATCTTGGGAAGTGGTTAAGCAGAGAATCTTGAATAATGACATATAAAATCAAAATTTCAGAAGAAGCAAAATTAGATTTAGAGGACGCTTATCAATGGTATGAATCACAAATCAATCAACTGGGATCGGAATTTATTAGAGTTGTAGATAAAAATTTAGCTTCGATTCAAAAAAATCCCTTTGCCTATCCAATTATTTACAATAATGTTCGCCGGAAATTATTACCCAGATTCCCTTATGGCTTATTCTACATAATTCAAGAGAATCTTATTTTTGTTTTTGCTTGTTTTCATGTTAAGCGCGATCCGCAACAGTGGAAAAGACGTTTATAGCGGTCGCATTATAACTTCTCTAGTGACTACGACTGATTTTCCCCTATCTAAATTTTGCTCGCTTTCCCCGCAGCAACGATAAAATTAAGATGATCAAGGTTATACTTAGCGTTTTGCCGATCGAGTCGAATGCTAAAGATAATAAATTAATGGGATGGCAAGCCTCATGATTTACTTAGCCAATCTGGGTGCTAATCAGCAGCTTTATATCGAGAACCAGGGAAGCCAAACCCTGATGACTCTAGTTAGCAGTAGTAGGGGACAGCAACAAAGTCAAAGTAGTAGTTTTGCGACGGGAAGTTGGACAGCACCGCCTACCCTATTCCGAAGTGACGGAAATTTTTTGTTACGAATAGATTCTGCCGGAGGACAGCATTTTGTCCAGTTACAAGCTAGTGGATTTAATTCCCTGAAAACAGCACCTTCTTTAACTGATGCTGATATTATGCCATTGCAGCAGATGTCTGAAACCACAACATCCAGCCAAAGTTCCGTGCAGTTTAAGCCCATGGAACCGATGCAGCCGATGAAGCCAATGGAACCAATGAAATTGGGTAATATGTCCATGAGTACTAACCCAATGGAGATGCGCATGGGTAATATGCAGATGCGGATGGGAGAAGCCTCAGAATCGAAGTCACAATCTAAATCGACAGCTAAATCAACGAAGCATTTCTGTACTGAGTGCGGTAATCCCGTAAAAGCAGGCGATCGCTTTTGTGGGAACTGCGGTCACAAGCTAGAGGATTGAAAGTAAATTATGACTTATTGTCTGGGGATCATCAACCGCTTTGGTATAGTCATGGCGGCTGATTCTCGTACCAATGCAGGAGTTGATTACATTTCTGCCTACAAAAAACTTTTCGATTTTTCCCTACCAGGAGAGCGAGTTATTTTAATTTGTACTTCTGGCAATCTCTCAATCACTCAGGGAGTAGTAACTCAGTTAAATCGGGATATTCAACATCAGGAAGAAGTCAATCTTCATACCCTTCCCAGTATGTACGATATTGCTCACTACATTGGCAACAAAAGTAGAGAGATTCAAGACCAAGATCGTCCTTGGTTAGAACGAGATAATATCGATTTTCACTGTAACTTTTTGCTAGGAGGGCAAATAAAAGGAGAGGAACCCCAACTGTATCTAATTTATCCTCAAGGAAACTACATCCAGGCAACCAGGGAAACCCCTTTTTTGCAAATTGGGGAAACTAAATATGGCAAACCGATCCTGGATCGCACCATTACTTATGAAACGCCTCTAGAAGCTGTTGCCAAATGCGCTCTTTTATCCATTGACTCGACGATGAAATCTAACATTTCTGTCGGACCGCCAATTAACTTAGTAATGTATGAAGCCAATAGTTTTGTAATTAGTCACACCTTGCAACTGCGCTTGGGAGCCCCCTATTTAGCCAAGATTCGCAAGTTGTGGGAAGAATACGTGCGTAAGGCGTTTGAAGCAATGCCTAATATAGAATGGCAGCACGAACTGGAAGAGTCTGCAGAGGACGTCCTAATTGATTAAATATTTACTAATTATTTACTAAATTGGATTGGAATAGAATAACTCAGGAAATTATAGTTAGTTGACTGGTGTTCTACTAATTTGGGTTTGATTTCTTGAATTTCTGAGGCTGTCAAACAATCTATTACAGCTTCTGAAACTAAAATACTATTGGGTTGAGCTGCTTCTTGAAGTCGAGCTGCGATGTTAACCGTCTTGCCAATTGCCGTATAGTCTTTTCTTTGTTTTCCCCCAAACATTCCCACAATAGCTAAACCCTGATGAATACCACAGCGCAGTTTCAGAAAAGGGATATTTCCTTGGTCAAAGATACCTCTAGTTTGCCAGATTTCATTGAGCTTCATCAAAGAAGTTTGCATTGCTTTCGCCGTATGAATTGATCTGATAGCTTGTTCTCTACGGGATAATTCTTCTGGTGCGCCAAATAGAGCCATAATTCCATCCCCAATAAATTTATCTACTGTCCCACCTCGCTCAAAGATAGCTGTAGTCATAGCTTCGAGATATTCATTGAGTAACTCAGCAAGAATCGATGACTCTAATTGACTACATAAGTGAGTAAAGCCAACTAAATCACAAAATAAAATGGTGACACGATAAGGTTCTGGATTTAAGTCGAGAGCTAACTGTCCGATCGCTGCTTTATTGACGATCGCCTCTGGTAAAAAACGCTTAAGTATGGACTCTGTGAGATAACTATTTAGTTGTTTGACTCTTTGTTCACTAGCTTGTAATTGTTTGGCTTGTCTTCTGGTAGTTTCGTAGAGCCTTGCTTGTTGCACTGCGATCGCAGCTTGAGCTGCTACAGCTTCTGCTAACTCAATTTCTAACTGACACCAAATACGAGCCTCCTCTGACTGTCTAAGAGTCAGACTCCCCATAATCTCTCCATCTATAATTAGAGGTACGATTAATAAGGCTCTGGAAGTAGAGTGCCAAGGGAGTTCGTATCTAGCTAAATCTCGATGTTGGGTTAGATCGTCAAGATATACAGTTTCTTTAGTAGCTAATAACTTCTGTAAGATGGGATTTTCAGAAATGGGAACCAGAGAAATAGTAGCCCTTTGCCAATCTTTGGTTTCTTGGGGAATTAATCTGGTTTCTTGAGGATTATAAAAAGCAACACATTTAACAAAGAGATCCCGTTTTGTCCAGAGAGAGAGAGAACAACTATCTAGTTCGAGAGCTTGACCTAATTCTTGAACAATCGTGTTAAAGATGAGTTGAGGTTCTAAACTAGAACGAATAGCGTTGGTAATGCGGTTAATCGTAGCTTCTCTCTGGGCTAAACCCCGCATTTTTTCATAGGCTCTAGCTTGGGTTATCGCAGAAACCGCTTGATTTGCCATCATAATGGCTAGATTTAATTCTTCAGGTTGCCAAGAACGAACTTGATGGCAGTGGTGTAGAGTTAGTATGGCACTTAAATCTTCTTGACTCACTAAAGGAATCGAAATACTGGAGCGAATGTTAGCTTGTTTATAAGCTGAATATACTTGAAGGTCAGTTTGACATTTTTGTTGACATAATTTTTGTTGCCATATTAGATCGGTAGTGAGGTCATCAATTACTGCAATTTCTTCTGTTGATTGTACTGTTAATTTGAGTAGTTCTCGATCTAAAACTGGAGGAGTAGATTTTTGATAAACAAAGTATTGTTTGCGAAATTGCTGTAGTCCATCATAAAACAGAATGACAATGTCAACTCTGAGGACTTGTCCAATAGTATCAACAATGTTTTGACAAATACTTTCCCAACATAAATTATCTAATTTAATGCATTGCAATTCTGACATTAGACATTACTATGAGTGAACGTGGGCAAAATACTAGTTACTCTGACCGTTGGTCAAAAGCACTTTTCTAATATGCCCAAACCTAAAACAAAAAGTGCATTGCAATCAAGAAACAATTACAATAAGTTAAACAATTTTCCGTTAGTCTCTTGTTTAATGCAGGATCAATCAACAGCTAACAATTTGAAACACCAATTAGACACATTTGCAATTCATACAGCAGAAACTCAACATATTACTGGCTTAACAGAGATTTTAGTTTCTAGCTTTTATAGTTTTCCTGAAGTATTCAATTGGATGTATCCACTCTTCAAACTCATAATTACTGAAGACTTGCGCTATCGTCTCAGTTATCATCCTCCTCTCTACTGTTGTCTAGTTGCTCTTACCAAATCTAATACTGATAGTGAAATTATTGGAACAGTAGAAATTGCCCTGAATTCGTCTTTTTGGTCGGCTAAACCTCAATATCCTTATATTTCTAACCTAGCAGTTAAAGATTCTTACCGTCGTCAGGGAGTAGGAAGAAAACTACTAGAAAAATGCGAGCAAATAGCTTGGAATTGGGGCTATCGAGAAACTAGACTGCACGTTTTGCATAAAAATATTTCAGCCCAACAACTCTATGTAAGCAGTGGATATCAAGTGTTGGGAATAGAGTCTAGTTGGAGTGGTTTTTGGTTTCAAGATTCTCGTCGTTTACTTTTGGGCAAAAAGCTATTTAGTTAGTGTGAACTTTTCTTTTTGATCCTAACCAGATAAATCCACCTACAACTAAAGCAGCGATCACCCCTACTCCAACATGGAACACTACATATGTGTCACTGTAAATCAGGCAAGGGTTAAGAATAGGTAACTTTAGTGCGTCTAAGCTTACCAATTACTTGAACTGTTCTTTCTAAAGAGCGATCGCGCTTGGCTTGTTCTATCTCTACTATGCCGCGAATTGTGCCAATCATCTGGTCAAAGAGATTTTTAGCAGGGGTAAGATATTTGAGATAGGTTTGTATTTGTTGCTGCCATTGCTTTTCGGCGCGATTTAGAAAATCTTGCCATAATTTCGGACTATATCCCCTGATCGGCTACGTGCTGGACGGCTAAAACTTAGGTAAACTTAGGCAACACTCTTGATTTTAGGCAAATGCCTAAGTTAAATAGAGCTGAAGCTGCCTATTTAATGGGAGTTTCTACTGACACATTGAGAAGATGGGAAGAAGAAGGAAAGCTAATATTTAACCAATAAAGATAGGTTGCTTAGGTTTGGCAGTAGGGGAATCGCATCTTAATCCTCTTGACAAAATGCTACTTATATCTATTGACTCCTAGGCGATCGTCATTTAACCGCTACGGGGCACGGGATGAATCTAAGTTCTCTAGGTTTCTGCAACTGCTATAATCTTCAAAAAGATTAATTAATAGATGAAACTCAGACCAAAAATTACGATTGCTGACCATTTTAGTGAACTAAAAGATCCAAGAATAGAGAGAACTAAACGCCATAAATTAATTGATATTATTACTATTACTATTTGTGCGGTTATTTGTAATGCGGAAGGTTGGACTGACATTGAAATCTATGGCAAATCTAAATACAAATGGTTTAAAAAATTTCTAGAACTTTCTAATGGAATTCCATCTCATGATACATTTTCTAGAGTTTTTTCTCTGCTAAACCCAGAACAGTTCCAGCAATGTTTTCACCCATTGGGTAGAATCAATTAGCCTGATTACTTTTGGAGAAATAGTAGGGATAGATGGGAAAACTCTCCGACATTCTTACGATAAAAGTAAAAACAAATCGGCTATTCATATGGTTAGCGCTTGGGCAACAACTAATGGTTTAGTTTTAGGACAAAGGAAAGTTGATAAAAAATCAACTCAAACTTAATTGAAATGACTATATTGTCAAATCCTGACCGCGGAATCCGACAGTTAACTGTTTGTTCTAGCCCCCCGCGCAATGGAGCTTCTATTACCCCGTGCCTTAAGGTTCATATTCATAGATTAAAGATTAAAGCTCCAGCAAGCGCCCCGCAGGCACCGGAGGGGCTGTCTCTTGA
>JASJEK010000040.1 GCA_030064915.1 Xenococcaceae cyanobacterium MO_234.B1 | reverse complement strand
TTCAGTTGGACTTATTTTATTAGTCCTCTACTCATACCCTTCTAGTTTCTAGAAGCTCCTAGTAGAAACGAATCGCACCTAACTTTTGACTTATCAAAAACCTTGTCACATTGTCTAGGATTTCGGCATTTTTCTCTTTAAACTTCTAATCAACTCCCTAATAACATCAGTCTGAGTTTAGGCTGTTAATAGACAATACTGGTCTAATAATTCTTTTTCTTTTACTTCTAATCTAATGCTAATCTGTGTTTTAGCCATTAATAATGGTATCAAGATCATATACAATATTAGGATGTCATATCTAGCTTACAAAACGAAACTCAAGTTAAATAACCAGCAAAAAACTTTGATGCTAAAGAGTGCTGGTTACGGTCGCTGGGTATGGAATTGGGCATTGGATTTCAAGCAGAAAGCTTATGATGAAGGGATTAAATTAAACAAATCTCAGTTAAGAAAGTTCTACACTAATCACGTAAAACCTCTTTATTTTTGGCAGTCGAGCCTTAGCTCTAGAATCTATCAATATGTATTTATCGATTTAGATGAAGCATATAAACGCTTCTTTAAGGGAATAGCTCAATCCCCCAAATTCAATAAAAAAGGTAAATGTAGTAATAGCTTTACCATTGATGCTAGAGGAAAACTTATTACTATAGGAGGAAAACTGCATAAGCTACCATTCTTTGGTTGGCTAAAAACTAATGAAAATTTACCGTTCTGTTCTACTAAAAAGGTAACTTTTTCTGAGCAAGGTGGAGATTGGTTTATTTCTTTCTTTATAGAAGTAGATTTTTGGCCAACTGAGAAACAAAGGGATAAGGTAGGAGTTGATTTAGGGATATCTAAACTAGCTACCCTTAGCTCTGGAGTGGTTTTTGAGAATCCAAAAACTTACAATAAAGCATTAAAACGTCTTAAATGATGGAAACTCAGACTCTTCGCTTACAAGGTATGAGTTGTGCTGCTTGCGCTACAAAAATTGAAACAGCAATTAATAATGTGGAAGGAGTTGCAGAATGTAATGTTAATTTTGCTCTCGAACAAGCAAAAGTTAGTTACGATTCAAAAGCTACTAGTATCGAGAAGATTCAACAAGCAATAATTAATGCTGGTTACAATTCTCAAGTTATACAACAATGGTTTGATAATACTGAAGATAAAGAGCAAGTAGCAAATAATAAACAACAAGTACAACTAAAACGCAAAGTAATTTTTGGTGGTGCAGTTAGTGTTTTACTGGTAGTAGGTTCCCTTCCTGCTATGACAGGGTTACATATCCCTGGATTTCCTCTGTGGTTGCATAATCCTTGGTTACAGTTATTTGTTAGCACTCCTGTTTTATTTTGGTGCGGAAAATCCTTTTTTGTTGGTGCGATTGAAGGCTTGAAAAATCGTACCAGCGATATGAATACTTTAGTAGCTTTGGGTACAGGTTCGGCTTATATTTATTCTTTATTTGCGACTTTCTTTCCTAGTTTCTTTGTTTCTCAAGGATTACAACCTGATGTTTATTATGAAGCAGCAGTAGTTATTATTACTCTGATTCTATTAGGGAAATTCTTAGAAAATCGGGCTAAGGGAGAAGCTTTCGAAGCCATCCGCAAGTTGATTGGGTTACAAGCCAAAACTGCTAGAGTAATTCGCAACGGAAAAGAAACAGATATTCCCTTACAGGAAGTAATTGTAGGAGATGTGATAATAGTCCGTCCAGGGGAAAAAATCCCTGTTGACGGAGAAGTAATAGAAGGAAGCTCTACTATAGATGAATCTATGGTAACGGGAGAACCGATCCCCATCACAAAACAAGTAGGAGATGAAGTAATAGGCGCGACTATTAATAAGACTGGTAGTTTTAAATTTAAAGCTTTACGAGTGGGGAAAGATACACTACTAGCGCAGATCGTTAAATTAGTACAAGATGCTCAAAGTAGTAAAGCACCCATACAGAAGTTAGCAGATAAAGTTACAGGTTGGTTTGTTCCCGTGGTTATTGTAATTGCAGTAGCAACTTTTATCATCTGGTTTACTATCACGAAAAACTTTAACCTGGCTTTGATCCCTACTGTTAGTGTTCTAATTATCGCTTGTCCCTGCGCTTTAGGTTTAGCAACTCCTACATCGATCATGGTGGGAACAGGAAAAGGTGCAGAAAACGGTATCTTGATTAAAGATGCAGCAAGTTTAGAACTAGCTCATAAAATTAACACTATAGTTTTGGATAAAACAGGAACTATTACCCAAGGTAAACCGACAGTAACCGATTATGTCACTGTATTAGGTGTGGCTCATGGTAACGAAATTAAATTATTGCGCTTAGTAACAGCAGTAGAAAACTCTTCCGAACATCCTTTAGCAGAAGCCATTGTTAATTACGGAAAATCTCAGCTTCAAGAATCATCTTTTCCAACAGTAAGCGATTTCTCCGCTATCCCTGGAATGGGAGTACAAGGAGAGGTATCAGATCGCTTGGTACAAATTGGTACAAAACGCTGGATGGAAGCATTAGAAATAGACACTAAACCCCTAGAAAACTACGGTAAACAATGGGAAACCGCAGCTAAAACCACCGCTTGGATCGCTATTGATGGGGAAATAGAAGGAATTTTCGGTATTGCTGATGTAATTAAACCCTCTTCTAAAGCAGCGATTAAAGCTTTACGGGATTTGGGTTTAAAAGTAGTTATGCTAACAGGAGACAACCAACAAACCGCAGATGCTATAGCCCGTGAAGTAGGTATCATTAAAGCGATCGCTGAAGTCAAACCCGATGAAAAAGCCAAAGTAATTAAATCTCTCCAAAATCAATCAAAAAAATCAGCCTCAAAAGTTGTAGCTATGGTAGGAGATGGTATTAACGATGCAGTAGCATTAGCACAAGCCGATGTAGGAATTGCTATTGGTACAGGAACAGATGTCGCGATCGCAGCTTCTGATATTACCCTTATTTCTGGCGATTTAAACAGTATTGTCACAGCAATCAAGCTGAGTAAGGTCACAATGCAAAATATTAAGCAAAATCTTTTCTTTGCTTTTATTTACAACAGCTTAGGCATTCCTATTGCTGCTGGAGTGTTATATCCCGTTTTAGGTTTATTACTCAATCCTATTATTGCTGGTGCTGCAATGGCTTTTAGTTCAGTTTCTGTAGTAACCAATGCTTTAAGACTACGCAAGTTCAGGCTTTAAATAGCACTTGGGGGAAATGAATGATGATTCAGCATCAATAGTTACTCAAACGCCTATAAAAATAGTCTAAAATAACATCCAATGCTGTGTTTTGTCACGGTATTAAAATGCTTGTTTTGTAAAATTCGTCAATCCAAAATTTTTTAATTATGATGAAACGTCCCAGTAATGTGGTTCTAGCCTTTACTATGACAGTAGCAAGTAGTCTTTTAATTTGGGTAGGTTACTTAATTGTTTTTCAAGCAACTCAGTTAATCAAACCAGAGATAGAAGAAATTTATGAATCCCAATTAGAAAAAATCCGCAATATTATCTTTGAATCTTAGTAAATTCTAGTAAGCTAAGGGGATAGAGTAGTAATCGTGCTAAATCCCCAAGCTTACCTGCTGGAGTAGAATCCTGTCATACTACTATTTATTGCCGATGGCTATGTTATTGAAGGACATATTCCTGCTGTGGAGGTGAAACGGTTACTTACAGAAAAACCTGATGTCGCAGGAATTGCAGTACCAGGAATGCTTTTAGGTACACCAGGAATGGAAGCGGGAGATATTAAAGAGCCATTTCAAGTTTTAGCTTTTAATCAAAAAGGCGAGATCAGCGTGTTTCAAGAATACCAGTAAAAATGGCAAAAATTAATCGCCGTCAATTTTTAGCATTGGGAGTAGGTAGCGCAGGAGCTATCATAGCTGCTAATTGGGTCAAGGGGCAAAATAGTAACCTGATAGTGCAATCTAAAATAGCCTCGCCTTCACTCTATAAAAGTCAGGATGGTTTACTAGAAGTTAACCTAGAAGCTGGTTATACACCTCTCAAGGTAGCAGGAATGCCAGCTAATCTCATTAGTTATAACGGACAAATACCTGCACCCCGTCTAGAAGTTAAACCAGGAGATACAGTTCGGATACATTTCACGAATAATCTCTCTCAACCTACTAATATTCACTACCACGGGTTACATATTACTCCTACAGACAAGGGAGATAATATCTTTCTCAAAATTCCTTCAGGAGAAAAATTCACCTATGAATTTACCATCCTGCAAAATCATTCTGGGGGAAGTTTTTGGTATCATCCTCACTATCACGGTTATGTTGCTGATCAATTATTAGGCGGTTTAGCTGGCTTATTTATCGTCAGGGGAAAATTAGACGCAATACCAGAAATTAAAGCAGCTAAAGAAGAATTTTTAGTTTTAAAAGATTTTGATATAGCAGGCAATACCGTTATAGCTCCCAACCATCGAGGTAGAATGTCAGGGAGAGAAGGACTCTTAATAACAGGTAACGGACAAATAAATCCTAATTTTGAGCTTCCTCGGAATGGGTTACTAAGATTGCGCCTTTTAAACGCTTCTTCCTCTCATTTTTACCGACTTAAGCTGGAAAATCATCCTTTTTATCTCATTGCTACCGATGGCGGTGCTTTGGCTGAACCTGTAGAACTTACAGAATTGCTGCTTGTCCCTGGAGAAAGAGCAGAATTACTCATACCAGGAACGAAAGAACCAGGAAGCTACCGTTTACTAAATCTTCCTTATGATCGCGGTAGTATGGGAATGATGGGAGGAATGATGGGACACCGACACCGTTTCTCTGTATCAACTTCACCCCAAACTATTGCTACGATTACTTATGGTAAGCCAGTCAAACCTGTTTCCCTACCCAATAAGTTAATTCCCATCACAATTCTACCTGAGCCTAAGATAGCGAGACGGTTTGAACTCAATCATGGCATGATCCCAGGTCAGGGGATGGCTTTTTTAATCAATGGAGAAAGTTTTAATCCCAATCATATCTCGACTCAAGTAAAACTTAACGCGATTGAAGATTGGGAATTAGTCAATACTGGAATCATGGATCATCCCTTTCATCTCCATGTAAATCAGTTTCAAATTTTATCCCGTGATGGCAAATCCTTACCCTATTTAGCTGGGAAAGATACAGTCAATGTATCCCCTGGAGAAACAGTGCGTTTAAGAGTTAAGTTTAATGACTTTACCGGAAAAACAGTCTATATTCTCGATCATGAAGACTTGGGGATGATGGCAATAATGGAAATATTGGCTTAAAGTCTTGTAATTGAGATAAACTTGTAATTGAGATCAACAAGTACAGTATTGAAATTAAACAAGAAAGCACTATTTTTTATTAAGGGTTTGGCATTACCAAACCCTTAATATCATTTTCGTTTTCTATTTCTAGGTAAGTGAGCAATTGGATTCACCGCCACATTCCGATTAGTACGAATTTCAAAATGAAGATGAGGACCTGTGCTAAAGCCAGTACTACCCATTTCTGCGATTTGCTGTCCTTGTCTTACTCTTTGACCTCGGCGTACATAAATTCGATTATTGTGAGCATATAAGGTGACGCTACCATCTGGATGCCTAACTTTCACCAGATTGCCATAACCTCCAGAATTCCAGCCAGCAGAAATAACTTCTCCCGATGCTGCTGCGACAATAGGAGTCCCAATAGGGGCTGCAATATCTATTCCTTTGTGCATTCTGCCCCAACGCCATCCATAACCAGAAGTGAAAGTACCTTTGGCTGGCCAAATATAACCTTTAACATAGCTATTAGGTAAATATTCTTCAGGAGAAGATAAAGGAGGCAACTGAGGAGTAACTGAATTAGCTGCAGATAGTTGGAGTATCTCATTGTAGCCGTTTGCAGAAATAGGGGTAAGGCTAACTGATTTCTCTTGGGGTAGCTGATTCTGGGTACTGGTGGGAGTAACCGAAAAAGTAGCCAGAAACTCATCTGATTCTGGATTATTGGTTAATTCCGTCGCCGTTACGGAAGAGTTAGCAGTATTGTCTGCAACTTGAGTTTGATACTGTGTCCGTAACTTGACAAGATCCGCTCTAAGTTTAGTGATGTAAGGGTCTAAAGTACTATTTTGTGAGGATTTTGATTCTATAGCAGGTTTCAGCGATCGCTCACTAGCAACAACAGTATTTTTTGAATCTAATGGGGATAAGTTATTGTTGGCAATAGGGAATAATGGACTCGGTTGATTGGAGCCTGCAAGATGGGAATTTGAGATGTTTCGAGGCTGGCTCTTAGCATCAGAATCATTCAGAGGAAGAATTAGCTTGTCATTAATAGCAATCAGGTTAGGATTGCTTATATTATTAGCTTTGAGCAGTTCTTGCTTAGAAATGCCATATTTGTCAGCAATACTACTAATGGTTTCTCCTGCTTGAACTAAATGAATTTGTTTTGGTTGTTCTTTCGGTGAAGGGTTTTGGGTAATTCTTAAAGCAGGAAGTTCAGGAATCGCTCTAGTTTCGTCTGTGTTTAAATGGGATTGAATTAGAATCGTGGTTTTAGAAAGATTATTTTCTTCTGGAGAAGAAGTCGCCACAGTAAAAATCTTCTTGGGGACTTTTGTCACACTGGGTTTTTCGAGAGAAGCCAGAGACGCTACAGAAAGAGATTGAGAAATTAGTACTTGATTAAAAGAATTCGATTCTACGGGAGATTTTTGGCGAGCGCCTTTTGCCAAGGTTACAGAAGTAACCTTGCTTTCTGAAAGTTCGGTAACAGCTTGTACAGGTTGAGTAATCAAGATGAAAGTTCCTGTAATACCAGTAGAAATAGCTAATTTAATTAGCAATGAAGAAAGATTGAGGGTGTAGTTGTTGAATGAATGATTGTGCATTTTGTTCCGTTAAGTATCAAAAAGAAAGACTGTGGGCAAAAAGCGCTCCTTAGCATTTAGCCATAGGTTACATCAAAAAAAATCTTTTTAGGGATTATTTTGATTTTGGATGGTAATTTAGTCTAAAAAAATCTAGACTAATCTTCAGATCTTGCACCAAATAATGAGTTATAATTTATCACTTTAAAAGTTACAAAAAGGGTACAAACCTCAAATAAGTCACAATGGAAGGTAGTGTTGCAAAACATTGGTTAACCACTAAAGCACTAAAGGTACTGATCTTAAAAGTTTTGAGTTATCAACCAGGCGATTTACTAACTCAAGCTGCTATTTATAAAATTTATAAAGATATTATTGCCACTGTCCCAAAAAAATTTCTACCAAAAAATTACTGTTCTTTGATAAATCTTATTTATTTTTTTCAGTAGAAAAACTGATGTTGACGCCTTCTTCAACTTGAGAGTTGTTTCTAACAGCGGCTTCTAGAGACTATAGGGTATGGTTAGGGTGGTACGTTCAAGGCTGAAGCTTAAAAGTATCATAACTTTTCTCTCGGATGGAGGTAAAAATCTTCCCCTGACTTGAATCTAGCTGCTCTAGGAGGTGAATATTTTTAGAATTGATATCAGTAAAAATTATCTCTAACTTTAATTATTTAAATAATGGCATTTGTATGTGACACTCCTACATTGCAAAAGTAAGCTTTTGAGGCAGTTATTTGTGTAATTCATTTTGGTTACTTACGTAACTTACAAATTATTTGTATTTTGAAGATACAAACTATTAGCTCCACCGCAGTAAGTTTTACCTGTTGAACGGACTGCAACAGTCAGACTTTTCAACAGAACCAGCAAATTACTATTCAAATTTCAAGGTGCTTATGGCAATGATTATACAACGACTAAAATTCTTGTTAGATAAAGATTTGATGTAGAAAATGTATCGATATTGTTTATCTTCGGGGCAATCGCCAGGAGGGGGCTGGAAAACCAAGTTATTCAATTAGGGAGCATCGACCAGGATCTATTTAAACGCCCTTCCCGTCTCTACTCATCATCGAGGAGTCCGATTATGCTTTTGGTAAAGTATTTTTACAAAAAATGATATTTTGCAGAAAAAAAGCAGGCTAGACTTAAGTAATAGATAGGAGATGTTGAGTCTTAAAAAAGCCAAGCTCACAATTAGCCTAAGAATTAAATATTAAACCGCTTTTTCCAAGATTTTCATCTCACGAAAGTTATTGATGAATTAGGAAAAGCTCAATGAAACTAAATAGAAGAGAAGCTGTTAAATTAGGATTGATGGGAGTCGGAGGATTACTGCTTCCTTTTGATTCATCAAACTCAGCCTTAGCACAAACTATCTCTGATTGTCCTGAATGTCCAAGAGGTGAGATTCCTCCTCCAACTTTTAGCCAAGAAGAACTGAGTCATCAAATCCCTCGTTTTGAATATCCTTTTAAAAAACCACCTTTGCTTAAGCCGATACGTAGTTATGAAAATGGGGAACGCCCCCTAGACTGCTACGAAATCACCATGAAAAAGGCTCAAGTTGACATTATCCCAGGACTCAAAACAAAAATTTGGAGTTACAACGGAACATTACCAGGCCCAGTAATTAGACAAAGAGGCGGTTTCAGAGATGAAGACCAAGGTCGAGACTCTCTAGTTCGTTTTATTAATAAATTAGGAACTAGTGAAGAAAATGGTGCAGAAATCCCTATCAATACCTCTGTCCACTTACACGGGATGGCTTCACTACCCGAATACGACGGCTACGCGGAAGATTTAATTTGCCCTAACCAGTTCAAAGATTATTTCTATCCCAACGATCGCGCTGCTACTATTTGGTATCACGACCATGCTATTGATCGAACCTCTCGTAACGTCTATATGGGACTAGCAGGGATGTATATTGTCGAAGACGAAGAGGAACGTCAGTTCAATTTACCCCAGGGAGAATACGATGTACCGCTAATTCTCCAAGATCTAAGATTAGCTGATGATGGCTCACTGATTTTCAATGACCGAGGACAAAGAAGTCTTTACGGGGATGTAAGTTTAGTTAATGGTGTTCCTTGGCCTTGTATGAAAGTAGCCAGACGTAAATATCGCTTCCGAGTACTAAATGCTTCAACTTCCCGAACCTATGATTTAGTTCTGAGTCAAAAAGAAAATCGTTTAACCCCAGGAGAAAAAATGTATGTCATTGGTAGCGATTGCGGATTACTCGATGCGCCAGTAGAACTAACATCGCCATTACAAGCCTTAGTCATTGCGCCAGCAGAGCGTTACGAATTTATTATCGACTTTTCCCAATATGACTTAGAAACCAATCTATACTTACGTAATCCACCATTTAGCAGCAGTAGCAATATTGATTCCGATGCTCGCGTACAAACAATTATGCGCTTTGATATCGAGCGAGATGAACCTGATAATAGTTCCCTTCCTGATAAGTTACGTGAAATTAAACGACTCGATCCCAATCAAGCAGTCACTACCAGGAAATTCCGCTTCCAGCGCAGCTCAACCCAATGGCTAATCAATAACAAATCATGGAACAAAAACCGTGTCGATGCTAATCCCCAACCAGGTGACATCGAAATTTGGGAACTAACCAACAATGGCGGTTGGATGCATCCAGTACACATTCACTTTGTTGATTGGCAAATTCTAGATCGCAATGGTAGAAAACCCCTCGCTTATGAAGGAGGTTGGAAAGATGTTTTCCGAGTAGATCATTTCGAGACAGTAAGAGTAATAGCCGAGTTTGGTAGAAGAAGTGGGGATTATCTCCAAGGTAGGTTTATGATGCACTGTCATAACCTAGTTCACGAAGACCATTCAATGATGACTCAGTTTGAAGTAGGACAAAATGCACCTTCACCCTGTTCCGCACCACCTTTACCAATCTCGGAAATCACACCCCTATAGACCTCTTGCACCCATTCCGATAAATCTCGGTCAACGTGAGTTCGGAGTTCTGAGTTTGTAGTTCGTAGTTATGAATCCTTTTAGAGTATCCGTAATTCATCAATTACGGATACAAGTACTTTAGCTGTTGCTAGTTAAATTAATTTGATACTATCCTTTTTCCCCGTACAGTTCTTCATTAAATTTTTTGATAGCATCATAATACTTTTGGTAAGGATCTCTAGGGCGGGATGATTTGGCGCGAGAAGACCTAGCTTTAGGGGTTGCTTGGCGTTCCTTACTAGGTGCAACTTTCCTCTTATCCTCAGTTAAAGGAGCAGTGCGAGTTCTTTCTATCGGATTGATATTTTCTATGTTAGGAGATGAAGAATTATTAGTATTGGTAGATGGAACTTCTTGTGCTAAAACACTATTGAAACTAATTTGAGTAATAAGTAAAGTTAGAATAATTAACTGAAAAGCTCTTTTCCTCCATGATGTAAACATAGCTTTCCCTCCTTTGACTCTCTCTTACCAATCATTTTAATTGCTACTTACTACAAAGAAGAAATAGCTTAATTAAATTTTAGAATAATAAAACCAATTATCAAATTTTAGCTGTCATAAAAATATGCAAAATCTCAACTGGAAAAAGTTACAAAATGGCTCGGATATTCGCGGGGTAGCTATCCCAGGAGTTCCTAATGAAAAAGTTAATCTAACACCGGAGGTTGCTAAAATTTTGGGACAAGCCTTTGTCAGTTGGTTAACGAAAAAAGTCGCTAAACCAGCTAGAGAACTAACAGTTTCAGTAGGGCGTGACAGTCGTTTATCTGGGTCTAGTTTAATGCAATCTTTAATGGAAGGAATGACCGCATTAGGTTGCAAAGTTTATGATTTTGCGATCGCTTCTACTCCAGCTATGTTTATGAGTACTGTTAACCCTGAATTTAATTGCGATGGAGCGATTATGCTAACAGCTAGTCATTTACCTTTTAATCGTAACGGATTTAAGTTTTTTACCAATCAAGGTGGTTTAGATAAACAAGATATTACTGATATTTTAGAGTTGGCTGAAGCCAATAATTTTACAACTACTGAACAACAAAAAAACATTGAAAAATATGACTTTATTGCAGTTTATGCTGCTGGATTAGTTAAAAAGATTCGTGAAGCAGTGAATCATCCAATAAATTATGAGCAACCACTTAAAGGTTTAAAAATAGTTGTCGATGCTGGCAATGGTGCAGGAGGTTTCTATGTCGATAAAGTGCTTAAGCCATTAGGTGCTGATCCAACAGGAAGTCAATTTTTAGCTCCTAATGGAACATTTCCGAATCATATTCCTAATCCAGAGAATAAAGAGGCTATAGCTTCAATTTGCCAAGCAGTGATTAAGAATAAAGCTGACTTTGGGATTATATTTGATACTGATGTAGATCGGGTAGCAGCAGTAGACCATTTAGGCAAAGAAATCAATAGAAATCGCTTAATTGCTTTAATCTCTGCCATAGTTTTACGAGAACACCCAGGCTCAACAATTGTTACAGATTCGATTACTTCTGATGGGTTAACACAATTTATTGAACAAGAATTAAAAGGAAAACATCATCGTTTTAAGCGTGGTTATAAAAATGTAATTAATGAGTCAATTCGTCTCAATCAGGAGAATCAAGAATCTTGGTTAGCTATTGAAACATCTGGTCATGGAGCAATGAAAGAAAACTATTTTCTAGATGATGGAGCTTATCTGGCTACTAAACTATTAATTGAACTAGCTAAAGCTAATCTTGAAGGTAAATTATTGACTGATTTAATTACTAATTTAATCGAACCAGTTGAAAGTGAAGAATTCCGCTTTACCATTAAAGTTGATGATTTTAAATCCTACGGCAATCAAGTTATTGAAAAACTTCAAGAATTTGCTGCTACCCAAACAGATTGGAAAATAGTTCCTAATAATTACGAAGGAGTAAGAATATCTTGTGATTCACCTTCTGAAGACGGTTGGTTTTTGTTGCGTTTATCTCTTCATGATCCAGTAATTCCCTTAAATATTGAGTCCAATATTGCAGGTGGGGTTAACCAAATAGTTACAAGACTTAAAACATTTTTTATGACTTTTGAATCACTGGATTTATCTCCTTTTGCATAATGCAATTATTGTCGGGTTAATTCCTGAATTACCTCGACAAACCATGTGTTTTATTCTTTGTTTAAATTAGTATGAATTTAAAATAAATTTCATATAGGGATGTATCTGAGCAATCCTTCCCCCTTATAATTAGAATTGCGGTTGCTCCGCCCATTGTCATAGGCGAGATCGGTAATAAATAGGGAGGATTTTTACGAAGTCAGAGTCGAACCAACTTCTCGATTTCTTCTCGATTGATTCCTATCTTGGAGTCAAAGAGAGAGTCAAAGAGAGCCAAACGCAAATCAAGTCAAAAAAGTGATCTGTCTTAACTTGAAGCTAAAGAACACAGTTAGCAGGGGACTGAAATCGAAGGAGCCTCCTTTTAGGGTTGTTTAACAAGTAATTATAATTATTTGAGGAAGAGAAAGGAGAGATTCATGAACGAACTACACACAACCACAATCACAGGCACGGATACTGTGCTTGAGACAAGTGTCGTCGAAGAATTTAAAGGGAGTTTGAGAGGGCAACTTTTTCGCCAAGGGGACAACGGCTACGATGAAGCACGCCAAGTTTGGAACAGAATGATTGACAGAAAACCGGCACTCATAGTTCGGTGCGCCGAGGTTGCTGATGTTATTAATGCAGTTAATTTCGCTCGGACACACAATTTGCTTGTGGCAGTAAGGGGTGGCGGTCATAGCGTCGCCGGTTACGCCGTATGTGAAGATGGCTTAATGATTGACCTTTCGCCGATGAAGGGTGTCCGCGTGGACGTGGCAACGCGCACTGTGCGTGCGGAAGCAGGTCTTACTTGGGCTGAATTTGACCGGTCAACTCAGGTCTTTGGTCTGGCGACAACTGGAGGAACTGTGTCCCATACTGGCATCGCTGGTCTCACCTTGGGCGGTGGTTTTGGCTGGCTGATGGGGAAATACGGTCTCACTTGTGATAATCTCTTGTCAGTTGATCTCGTCACAGCCGATGGTCAATTTCGGACTGCCAACGCAACTGAGAACCCAGAGCTGTTCTGGGCGATTCGTGGAGGTGGAGGAAATTTTGGAGTCGTTACATCTTTTGAGTTTCAACTTCATCCTGTCGGTCCGACTGTGCTTGGAGGTATGATACTTTACCCGATAACGCAAGCCCGAGAAGTACTCCATTTTTATCGGGATTATGCACCAAATACACCCGAAGACCTAACTACCTTCGCTGCGTTAATGACCCAGCCAGACGGCAATCCAGTTGTTGCCATTCTTGTGGGTTGGTTTGGTCCACTCTCAGAAGGTGAACAGCACATTAAACCTCTTCGTCAGTTCGGTAAGCCCCTCGCCGATACAGTGAAGCCAATTTCCTATTGCCAACTTCAATCGATGTTAGATGACGGTGCGCCATTTGGGTGGTATCGATACTGGAAATCAGGTTACTTCAAAGAGCTAAGCAATGAATTCATCGACACCGTTATCGACTATGCCGAGAAGAAAACTTCACCATTGACCGCTATATTTCTCTCCCATCTGCACGGTGCTTTGACCCGTGTATCTCCAGAGGCAATGGCTTTTGGACTCCGTGAGTCGCAGTGGGATTTTGATATCACTGCCCAGTGGACAGAACCCACTGAAGCAGACCAACACATTGCCTGGACGCGGGACTGTTGGCAGGCTGTCGAACCTTTTTCACGTGGCGTATATGTCAATTATCTGGACAGTGACGACGGCATGAGTCGGGTTCGGGCAGCCTATGGTGCCAACTATAACCGCCTGGTTGCCGTTAAGCGCAAGTACGACCCGAGTAACTTTTTCCGCCACAACAAGAACATCCCGCTTACAGAGTAAATCACGTTTACTTTTCAGTTATTTTGGGCGTTCCAATTGTCTGAACACATAACTCTCTCGTTGTTTATCTCCCATAGTTTGAGAAAAAAACATAACTCCGGACGCTAAGCGCGACTACCGCAGGTCACTCCAAATTCCGAACTCAAGTAGTTTTAGTGACTAACGGGACAGCCTCCGCCAGTTAATTGGGTTAAGAATTTATTAGTGTCGAAAAAATGCTCCACAGACTCAATCTTTAAATCTTCCGTTACTTTGGCAATACTAAGACCAACAACTTCTATTGTTTCTCCTGTAGGTTGATGATCTTTATAAGCCCCAGTGAAAGTACCCCAGTGTCTCCACTTGAAGACAACATTAGGAGGTCCTGCAACAACTTCAATTAATTCCCAGTGAAATCCGGTTGGAAAAGCATTATGGAAAAGGTTATAGGAGGATTCAAAGGTTTCTTCACTAGCGCGATAATGTTCTGAGTTTTCCAGAAATAGATTATATGTTCCCTCGTCCACAATATCTTGGGCTGTGTACTCTTTTCCCCCATTGGTCCTCATGCGAAACTTATCCGTCACTACAGAGAGCCATTGTTGGGGATTAGTTTTGAAGGATGCTTCCATTTCAAAGGTTCTAACCAGGTTTTCGGCGATCGCATTCAAAGAACCCTCTGCATGATTACATTGTTTTTCCTTTGCCAAGAAAGCATTGGTCATGGAATAGTCAGGACGTTTCCCTTCGCGCCATTCTACTCCTTGATCATTTTTAATAACCTCCTCTCGATCTTGCACCCACAGTGGCAGGTCTTGAGTTGTACTCATATTAGTAATTTCCTCTTACTTTACTTTCTAAATTTCCTCTTGCTTGCTAAATAAGTAACTTAAAAGAGTTACTTATTTGTTAAATTTTATAATATTTTTTGTCTTTTTGTAAATTAAATTCTATGATATTTTTTGTTTTTTTTGCTCACAATGTTGAGCTAGCAAAATTAATTGTATTATTTAAGAAGCTTTATCATAAATCCACTCCAAATGCAAATACTTTTCTAATAATTCCAGTAACTTTTCTTCGTCAATAGGTTTGTTAAGATAGGCTTCACATTCTAGGTAATTTTTCATTTCTTCGGTTATAGAACTAGCTGATACAACAATGATAGGGATATTTTTTAGATCTGGTATTCGGCGTATTTCTTTTGCTGCTGTAAAACCAGTTTTTCCTGACATAAATAAGTCTAGTAAAATGAGGTTGGGTCGCATAGAAAAAGCTATTGACAACATTTCCTGACCATCATTTGCAGTTTCTATTTCAAAGCCTATTGGTTCAAGTATTTTGACTAATAGATCCCGATTTGTCTCTTTATCATCTACTACTAAAAGCTTGCGTCGGTTTCCTTTATAACCTAGTACGTCTTCTATTCCTTTTGTTGGTAGAGGGGTAGGAACTTCTACTACAGGTAAAACTAGATCAAACCAGAAGGTTGAACCATAACCCAATTGACTTTTGACTTTGAGTTTACTTCCCATTAGTTTGACCAATTGCTTGCTTAGGGACAAGCCTAAACCAGTACCTGCTGTTATAGATTGAATATCGCCAAATTGTTCAAAGGGTTGAAATAGTTTCTCTAACTGTTCTGAATTCATACCTATGCCAGTATCAATTACTTCAAAACGAAGTTTTTGCTGGGTAATTTCCTGAGCAGATTCCTCAACATCATCAAGAACAATAACTTTGAGAATTACTGCTCCCGAAAAAGTGAATTTAACAGCATTACTCAACAGATTAATTAATATTTGTCGTAGCCTTTGTTCATCTGCTTTAATGTTAACTGGCAACTTGTCGTGAGTATTTAATTTGAGTAAAAGTTCTTTTTCTGTTGCCCAAGTCTGAGCAATACCCATTACTCCCTCTAAAAAACTTTGCAACTCTATCCACCTAGGATAAAGTTCCAGCTTGGCAGCAGTACTCTTAGATAAATCCAAGATGTCATTAATTAGGTTTAATAAATGAGTTCCGCTGTGCTCAACAATTTTTAAATCTCTAATTTGGCTTTGATTTAAGCTAGTATCTCGCTGTAATATTTTTGCATAGCCTAAAATGCTATTGAGAGGAGTACGCAGTTCATGGCTGATATTGGCAAAAAATATGTCTTTACTTTTGGAGGCTTCTTCAATAGCCTCTTTAGCTTGTTTAAGCTCAATATTTTGTTTCTCAGTCGCTTCCTTGGCCTTTGTTAGTTCGGCAGTGCGAGCAGCAACTCTTCTTTCTAGTTGTTGATTGACCTTTTCTAAAATCTTAGAAGACTTCCGTAGCTTTTGACTCAGTTGTTGGAGGTCTTGTTTTTGCGCTTTTATACAAGCCATAAAGGCTCCACCAATAATAAGTATGGTTACTACACCGATCGTGTAAGCTAAAGCAGTAGTTTTTAGATCTAAAGAATTTTCTAGATTTAAAGAAGAGGCTGGGTTATCTGGCTCGGAAACAAAGCTGAGTGCAGCCATTCCTATATAGTGCAAACCACTAATGGCTGTTCCCATTAAGAAACTGCCTCCTAGTTTAAGTTCTTCTCGCTCAAGGTAACCTTTGACATAGTTTGCCGTTGCTAGAGATATAGATGATAAAATCACCGCAAAAACAATAGATAAAGCAATTATGAAATAGTCATAGTGCATTTTTGCTGGAACTCGCATTGCAGCCATACCAATATAGTGCATTGCACCGATTCCAGAACCCATCAAAGTGCCGGCCCATAATAAAGACATCCCATTTAATCCTCGATGAAGGTAATAAAATGCGATGCCAGAAGCTATTACCGCTGGAAACCAAGAAACTATGACTGTGGCTAAATGGTAAGTAATTGGCGCAGAAATATTGTAGGCTAGCATACCGACAAAGTGCATCGACCAAATGCCAGTCCCCATAGTCAAAGAACTACCAATGAGCCAACTTATTTTAATTTTTCCTCTAGCACTGATTCTTTCTGTTAGTTCTAGTGCAGTATAAGAAGCTAAAACAGCAATAAATACTGAAAAACTAACTAAGGGGAAATTGTAGCTACTTGTTACTTCCATTGGTTCATTCCATCTTTCCAACCATCTACTCAGATGGGGAGGATTATATCTCAATAATTGGAAAATTTCAGTAAAAATACTGATTAATCTCATGGACGATACTATTCAATTTAAGTAAAAATATCGATTAATTTAACTAAAAATACTGGCTAACTTCAGGAATAATACTATCCAATTTCAGTAATCGATTCATTTCAGTAGTTGAAGCAAGCAAAAAATAAAAGTTGTAATGTTGGTTTTGACGATGGAAAAGATTATCAATAAATTAACCACTCCCATATCCAAAATATAGAATCTAAATCACACTGAATTAAGTAAGTAAAATTAATGAACCATAATTATTTCTTATGATTTATTGTTTCCTGCAAGGATTTGTTAATAATTGATTGTTCATTGTGAATGGTTGATTATTGAATTCGCTTATAACCTTTGATTATTGCGATTT
>JASJEK010000203.1 GCA_030064915.1 Xenococcaceae cyanobacterium MO_234.B1 | reverse complement strand
GCCCGCAGCCAGCATCTAACCAAAATACTTTATTTATGTATCTTTGTTTCTCTTTCAACGTTGGCGCTTCGGGGGACTTGACGGGTTTTGTCCCTACGGGTAGGTCATCTCCAGTTGTCAGGGGAAACTGCCCTTACTTTTCCTTGACTTACGCCCTTTGGCTTGCAAGGCACTTGAATACTATACCATTAGATTTCGGTTCTCAGAGTGTATCAACTCCCAGATGGTTTTATCTCCCACCCACGCCCCACAAAGCTTGTTTGCCTAAGCTTCTAGCTGCAACCTGCGTATCTACTCGCCAGATACTAGCCTACTGGATAGCCGTTTACTCCAGCTTAAAGAGTGCCTTTCCTTGATTCGACTTGGTATTATTGTACAACGTCTAGCAACCTTGGTATATAAAGATTTGATGTCTAAATTGTATATTAATCGAGTAATATAAAAAAAATTAAGTTATTAAGTTATGTTAACTTGAGGAATGTAACGCATAAACTATTCAAATATTTTCTATGCTTACTTTTAAAGATTTGTTGGTTATGCTGGGGTTGAGTTACGAAATATTAAAATAAGTTAAGTCCATAAACATACAATGGTAAGCTTCAAACCCTCGAAAAAAGTATCTTCTAAACTATCTGATGATTTAGCCTTTGTTCCCTCTGCTTTGGGAGGATTAGCTGGAGTTGCAATTGGTTGGATAATTGCTAATTTCGTGGGAATTATCTAAAGCTTAAAGCTCAGATTATTCTGGTTAACTAACTAGTTAGTTTCTTATGAGAACGAAAAAATAACCTATTGCCTTGCTCTCCCTGCGCCCTTTGCTCCCTTTGCTTTCTCTACCACAAATATTTATGGGAGGTTTTGGTAAAAGGATTTGCTATCACCATTCCCAGATGTACTTTACGCTTTCTGAAAAAGGCTTTATAATTTTTTGCTCCTTCCCTCGCTATTATAGAAAGTAAGAACTAACTTTATAGTTAATTAGTGCTGAATCAAAATCTTACACTGTTCACAATAGCAATAATAAATATATTTAGGAGTTACGGAGTTAGATGACAGAAGCTACTCAAACCCCCACCAGAGGAATTCAACTGACTGATACAGCCTTAAAGCATATTTTAATGCTCAGACAACAACAAGGAAATCAAGACCTCTGCTTACGAGTCGGAGTACGTCAGGGAGGTTGTTCGGGAATGTCTTACATGATGGACTTTGACAATATCAATAATATCGGTGATAAGGATGAAGTCTTTGACTACGAGGGTTTCAAAATTATCTGTGACCCCAAGAGTTTACTCTACTTATACGGTCTAGTCCTGGACTATAGTAATGCCATGATTGGCGGTGGATTTCAGTTTACTAATCCTAACGCTGCACAAACTTGTGGTTGCGGTAAATCTTTCGGTGTCTAAAAAAAAATAGCTCAAAAAATAGCTCAATATTTTGTAGATTATTATGGGGCAGGTTAGAACTAACCTGCTTTATTTATGTTGATGTAATTTTGTAGAATTTTAATGACTCAATCTGTAGAAACTTTATTCGATCAAGCCTTAGAGAAATATCAAGCAGGGGAAGCAGCAGAAAACCTGATCCCGACATTTCAACAAATTTGCGATCGCGCTCCCAAAAATTCTGCTGCTTGGACTTGTTTAGCTTGGTTATATTTATTAGTAGATCAACCAAAAAAAGCCTTAAAAGCTGCGGAAATAAGTGTCAAACTCGAACCCAGAGACCCTCAATCCCAGGTTAATCTCGCTCTTGCTATGCTAGAAGTGGGTCAAAAAGGGGTCCGCAAACACATAGAGATTGTGCAACAAGCTGTTGACTTCGAGGAAAAAATTAAAAATATGGTGCAAGAAAGTATCGAAGACGGTTTAAAGAGAAAACCTGACTGGGAGAGTCTGCAAAAAGTTAATAAGTGGCTGTTTGGTTAATTATTACTTACCTCTTACTGCTCCACACATCACAGACAAATAAATAAAATAAAAATAAATAAAATAAAAATAAATAAAATAAATAGATGAACTTAGCTAAAAAAACCCTTATCGGACTAAAAGCGGATGGTTTTCGTCATCCTCTAGATTTAGAAGCTACTAGAACTCTTAAGCAAATACCAGCATTAGATGTCGCTATTCGCAGTGTTTTAGGTTCAGTTGCCGAACAGTTTTTTTATCTCAACAATATTGCTTCTAGTGTCTTGGTAAGTGAAAAACAGTTACCTCACTTACACAAGTTACTCTTGGATGCTTGCAAGATACTTGATATTGAACCGCCTCAACTGTATGTTCAGCAAAATCCTGTTCCTAATGCTTATACTTTTGCCATGCGAGGGAAAAAACCCTTTATCATGTTGCATACTTCCTTAGTTGAAATGCTAACTCCAGAAGAAGTCCAAGCAGTGATTGCTCACGAATTGGGTCATCTCAAATGCGAACATGGAGTATATCTCACTATGGCAAATCTGATGGTGTTGGCTGCTAATTTATTACCTGCGTGGGGAACAGTAATTGCTCAATCTCTACAAGAACAAATGATGCAATGGGTGCGGTGTGCGGAATTTAGTTGCGATCGCGCTGCTTTATTAGCCACCCAAGACCCCAAAATTATAATGTCAGTACTGATGAAGCTTGCTGGAGGCTCTCCTACCTTAGCACCACAGTTAAATTTAGAAGCTTTTATCGAACAAGCTAAAGCCTACGATACAGCAATTTCAGATGATTTGGGAGAAACCTTGAGAATGTTGCAAAACGCCCAACTAACTCACCCTGTACCAGTAATTCGCGCTAGAGAAATCGAGCGGTGGTCAAGTTCTTCTCAGTATCATAATTTGTTACAACAATCTGTAACTAGTACTGGTGGATGGCGTAATTGGTAATATTATTCAAATTCGGTAGGTTCGAGACGCAGCAGTTGTCCGTTTGCCTCATCGGTCAGAATGTATAGCAGTCCGTCGGGACTTTGCCGTACGTCACGAACACGCTGACCAATAGGAATTGATTCTTGGCTGACAACATTACCCTGGTCATCCAAGTCGATGCGACGAACATCTTGAGAAACCAGCCCTCCTGCAAATAGATCTCCTTGCCACCCTGGAAATTGCTCCCCAGTGTAGAGTGCTAGCCCCGAAGGTGCTATTGCAGGAGTCCACACTACTTTGGGGTCGATCATTCCTGGACGCGATCGCTCTTGAGAAATCTCTCCTCCACTATATTCAAGGCTATGGGTAACTAACGGCCAGCCATAGTTTTTACCAGCTTCTATCAGATTTAGTTCGTCACCACCTCTAGCACCGTGTTCTGTTGACCATAACCTATTATTAGCTGGATCGAGAGTGATTCCTTGAATATTACGATGTCCGTAACTCCAAATCCTGGGGTCGGCATTGGCAGATGTTACAAAAGGATTGTCTTGGGGTACAGAACCGTCATCATTTAAACGTACAATTTTACCGAGATGAGAGTTGAGGTTCTGAGCCTGTTTGCGAATCAATTCCCCATTTAGTTGAATTGGAGGATTGCCTCCATCTCCGATCGCCACTAACATCGTATTATCGGGCAGCCAAACAATACGGGAACCGAAGTGCTGACCACGGCTTTTAGCTTGGGAAACTTCAAAAATAACCTCTAAGTTTTGTAAGGCTGACCCATCAAATGTTGCTCTGGCAACTCGTGTACGGTTGGCTTGGCGATCGCCGTGAGAATAGGTAAGATAGAGCAAGCGATTTTCGGGAAAATTGGGATGGAGAGAAACATCCATCAAGCCTCCTTGTCCAACTGCAAAAACTTCTGGAACTCCGGAGATTGGTTGAGATTGTAGCACCCCATTACGGACAATTCGCAACCGTCCTGGTCGCTCAGTAATTAACATAGCTCCATCTGGCAACCAAGCAATACTCCAAGGATGCTCTAAGCCCTCTACTAGAGTCGTTTTTTGAAAATTTTTAGCAACGGTAACATCATTCTCAGATGTGATTAAATTATTCGCTGATGAGTCTTCTATACTGGGGGCAGAAGGGGAATTTTTTAGGAAGGAACAACTCAGGAGGGTCAAAAGAATGCTGGCACTTAGTAACCCTTTTATTTGTTGTTCAATTGTATTTTTCATAACTTTTGCCCAAGTAATATCAGCAGTCAAGATATTTTAAGGATAGCTTTAGCAAGATAAAGAAAAAATAATCAACCCTGAAACTCTTGTCATTCAATATTTATAGCTTATTTTCTTATATCGAACTCAGGTCAAACTAACGTTTGGAACGAGAATGGGCGACGGAACAGCCATGCTCACCTTTAACAGTTAACCCAATGAGAAAAAGTAGCAGCTTGTCCGCACCTATTTCCTTTTGGGTCTAATAAGTTCCAAATAATTGCTGTTTCAATAAAAAATCTGCGTCCTGTTTTAGATATCCTTACTCCAGAATAATTATCTATATAACCTTGAGTTTTGGCTTGTTGCAGTATTGCTTGTCTTGCTTCTCTGTTAACAGGTTCGGCGGTCAGTCGTGAAGGAGTTTGAGTAAACTCTGACCAACTCATTTCCCAGAGATTTAGTGCTTTCTCATTACCATAATTTAAGATGGGATCAGCTTCTATGCCATGAGAAACGACGACGAAATCGGCTTTAAATAATGTTTTGCTTTGTTGTTCTTCGGTTGCTTCTCTAGAAATCAATTGATATCCCAAAAGTTGATTAAAACTATCTAGTAAAATTTGACTCCAGCTAATAATTTCCGGCTGCATCCAAATTGGTTGAGACATATTTATCAGTTATTAGTTATCATTTACCATTTACCATTTATCAGTTATCAATGTTGAATGTCCAATGGTCAATGTTCAATGATCAATGTTAAACCTGACTTATCTCGATAATATTGCCATCAGGGTCTTGGGTAAATAAAGCCTTGCGCCCAGAAGCACTCATTTGAACTGGATAGTTATGATCTTGTAGTTTGGCTTTGATACTGGCAAGATGGTCAGTTGCTAAGGCTAGGTGGGGATTTCTCCCCCATTTTGCCTCATTAATCACAGAATTTGCAAAATTTGGCTGTTGAATCAGATGAATTTGATAATTTCCTACCTGATACCACATACCAGGAAAGTTAAAAGCCCGGTCGCTTGACTCTTCTAACCCCAAAATACCACCGTAAAAAGCTTGGGCTTTACTTAAATCTGATACCAAAATAGCAGTGTGAAGACATTGAAGAATTGCCATAAGGAATTAACTAGCGATCGCTAACTACAGAAATGACTCGTCTCTTGTTACTATTATCGCTGCTTACAACAGCATTATTTTCTTGGAGTTTAATCACGGCTTTGTCTCCTGTTAATTCTAAAGGAGGGGAGGTTCGTCCATAAAAGACATTTCCTCTGGCTTCTATAGTTTGGGTGGGAATGTTCCAGGTTAGCTCGTTGGCATGAAATTTAGCAGGATTAATCTTTCTATTTCCTTTGACTCCCTGGGTGAGATTAGCAATATTTTTAATTAAATCCAGATCACCTTGATTTCCTGTTACGGTAATTTGACGTTGACGATCTACAATTTGAATCGGGCGATCGCTGATAATAGTACGTTTTTGATAATTCCATTTTGCGGAATCTGTAGCGATCTGTAGCTGGGGAGACAGAGAAATTAACTCAATGTTTTTGTTTAAAGCAACTGTATGATTCTCTAAATCCCATTCTCCTCCATCTGCTACTAAGCGGTCTGTAACAATTTCTCCTTGATAACGAACGACTCGCCAGGGTTTGTTACCCACAATTTTTTGTTGGGGGATTTGCCATACTAAGCGGTCTGTTTCCAATCTTAAAAAGGGAGCAGTCATATCCGCAATTACTTGACCCAATAATTCTAAGT
Source organism: Xenococcaceae cyanobacterium MO_234.B1 (assembly GCA_030064915.1). Taxonomy (GTDB): domain Bacteria; phylum Cyanobacteriota; class Cyanobacteriia; order Cyanobacteriales; family Xenococcaceae; genus JASJCP01. The sequence goes on along the minus strand of JASJEK010000203.1, from coordinate 6,748 downwards.
TTTCTGTATCAGTAAAGTAGGTTGCGGTTTCGGCTCGTAAATTAATATTTTGATGAGTCCCAGTGAGATTTTGACTTAATACTAAAATATGTTCTTGAGGTCGCCATTCTACAAGATTGCCTTTTATAATTGTTTGATTGCGAGTATCAGTAGCAACCACATTATCTCGCAAAAAAATCAAATTCCCATTATCTTGAACTTCTGCTTTATCCCCCTTGACTTTTAAGATAATTTTCCCGTCTTGGAGCAAGTTTGCTGTCACAGTTTCAAGATTGGCAATCTGTCTGTCATCACTATATACAGTAAGTTCAGACTTGATTTTCCACTGCAAATTACCTTGAGGATTAGATTTTTCAAGGATGGCGTTATTCAGCACTAATTGAGTATCAGAGCGACCAGTAATTTCTTTTGGCGCTTTCTTAGAATTTGTCTGACTATTGAGTGGTTGACAAGCGGAAACTCCTACTATTAATCCCGACAAGATTAAAAAACGATTAATAAGATAAGAGGTTGTTAATAGTTTGTTGTTCTTCAAGGTTAAATTACTGAGGGTTCTGTATTGTTATTTCAGAAGATATCTTGCAAAAGTCAACTTTAAGGAAGGCGCACCGTTGCTATAGTAGGGACGTAGCATACTACGTCCCTACCAAGATTTATCGTACTTATGCAATAAGATAAGTTTAAACTATATCAAGTAGTGGCTTGATTTTTATCTAAAATCCCAAATCCCGAAAAACGATAAGGTTCACTAGGTTTTGTTGCTTTTTGAATATCCTCTTTTATTTGATCTAGGTCTATATAGCGGTCTGCGACATTAATTAAACTGTCACTGGTCATGGAGCGTAAACTGACTACTTCAACTCTAGCGCCACGATAGCTTACTGCATCTACGGCATAAGCTAAGTCACCGTCCCCACTCACCAAAACCGCAGTATCATAAGCACCTACCAAAGCCATCATATCCACGGCAATTTCTACATCAAGATTGGCTTTTTTCGAGCCATCTGGTAGCTGTACCAAGTCTTTAGCAATGACTCGATAACCATTACGACGCATCCAAAGTAAAAACCCTTGTTGTTTTTCATTGGTGCGATCTACTCCTGTATAAAAGAAGGAACGTAGCAAACGAGAGCCTTCCGTCAGACGGTATAGGAGTTTGCTGTAATCAATTTCTATTCCTAGCTGAAGTGCTGCATAAAACAGATTTGAGCCATCAATAAAAATTGCTACGCGACCTCGGTTTTCCAGTATTTGTTCAGGAGTGAAAATAGGATCGCTTTCAAAATTATCTAACATTTTTTTAAACCTCTTTTAAAAAGAAAAAAGTTATTTTTTAATCAATAGAACTACCTCCTTATTGACTGACTGTTAGGGCTATATATAGGGATATAGTTAAAAGTCTTAAATATCTTCTGGTAATTCTATTTTGGCAAATATGGGGCGAGCCTTGCCCAGATTCTTATTTGCTGAAATTTCTCCCCATTGAGCGTGTTTATCAAAAATATTGGGCTGGTTTATTTGGGTTTTGTTATTAAAATCTAGGTCAAAACCTAGTTGTTGATAGATATCGTTACTGAGATTAGGAATAATGGGTGAAAGCCAATAAGCGGATAGTCTTACTGATTCTAAAACAGCATACAAAACTAATTCGACTTCGGTTTGTTTTCCTTGTTTAAATAAACTCCAAGGTGCAATGTCATCTATGTATTTGTTACTAGCATTAATTAAAGTAAATATTTCTTCACAAGCTTGTTTAAATTGCAAAGTTTCATAAGCTTTAATTACCTTAGTTCCTAATTCTTGTCCAATGACTTTCAGAGGATGAGTTTCAGGATAGTCTGCTGCTGTTAACTGGGGACCATTACCTTGACAATATTTTTTGAGCATTCCCAAAGTACGGTTTAGTAAGTTTCCTAAATTGTTAGCTAGATCGGCATTGAGAACTTCAATAAAACGAGTTTCACTAAAATCACCGTCTTTCCCAAAATCAATAGCTTTAATAAAGTAATAGCGCACAGCATCTGCACCATATTTATCCACTAGAGCCAAAGGATCGAGAGTATTTCCCAAGCTTTTACCCATTTTGAGCCCATCTTTAGTTAAAAAACCATGTCCAAATACTCTCTCTGGTATAGGCAATTCTGCCGACATCAGCATCGCTGGCCAATAAACCGCATGAAAACGTAAAATATCTTTACCAATTAAATGCAAATTGATCGGCCACCAACGGGACAAGGCATTGGTTAAATTAACCTTCTGATCTGGCTCTAGCAAGGCTGTTACATACCCCAGTAAAGCATCAAACCAGACGTAAATAGTGTGACTTGGGTCTGTAGGGATCGGAAATCCCCAATCTAGATTGACGCGAGAGGTGGAAAAATCTTTTAAACCTTGCTTAACAAAATTTAATACTTCGTTACGTCTTGTTTCAGGTTGTATAAAGTCGGGCTTTTGAGAATACAGTTCTTCTAAGGGTTTTTGATATTTAGAAAGACGAAAGAAGTAGTTTTCTTCATCGCGCCACTCTGCTTTTTTATTAGGATGGAGAGGACAAGTCCCATCCTCGTTTAGTTCTCTTTTGTCCTTAAATTCTTCACAAGAGACACAGTACCAACCTTGTTGTTGGTCAAGATAGATATCTCCTTTGTCCCAAACTCGTTGAAAGAATTCTTGAACAATTGTCTGATGGGATGGGTCAGTAGTACGACTAAAGCGGTCATATTGAATATTTAGTCGTTGCCAAAGAGCTTTAAATTGCTCTACTATGCGATCGCAGTGTTCTTGAGGTTCTAACCCTTTTTCTTCTGCGGTACGTTGGATTTTTTGTCCATGTTCATCTGTTCCTGTAATTAGTAAGACAGATTTACCTTGAAGACGTTGAAATCTGGCAATCGCATCAGCCACCATAGTAGTGTAAGCACTACCAATGTGAGGTACGTCGTTAACATAGTAAAGGGGAGTCGTTAAAACAAATTTATGGTTATCGGATATAGATTGATTCATTGAAGAAGATCGGCAAGAATATAGACCAAGGCTAACAGTAGAGCCTAATGGCTTTGTGTAAGTTGGACTTAACTATTTTAGTTGCTAGTTGACGACATTCAACCGATCTGCTGTTATTGATATACTACTAGTATTAATTACAACAGTTTTAAATGTTCCTCTTGGGGAAAATACTTAATAGTTGTTTGATTTCCGTAACAAATTAAGTCCGCTGAAGTAATTTCCTTAATTTTCCTACTTGTAACTTACGTATAGTTAATCTATTTTTAATAAAGATTAAAATTTTATTAAAAGCTAATAGCTAACGGCTGAAAGCTTTCAATAAAAGCCTTCTATTAACTCGTTTACTGTGAAATTGCACCCTGAACAGCCTTGACTAAAATACCTAAATTATGACTTTGAGTAACCCCCGTATAGTTGCCCAATCTTTATTATCAACGATGGCTGTTCGAGTTTCCACTTGCTACGAAAACCGCATTCCCCAAGATGTTCCTGTAGTAGTTATTAGTAACCATCGTAGCTTTTTAGATGCGATGATTCTGATCCAAACTTTGCCCTATCCCCTACGTATTGCTTGTCATCATTACATGGGAAAAACTCCAGGAATTCGTAATTTGGTGGAACTTCTGGGTTGTTTTCCCCTCGCCCAGCCAAAACAGAGAAAACAACAATTTTTTGATCAAGCTAGTAAATTTCTGAAGGCTAGACAGTGGGTAGGGTTATTTCCTGAAGGTGCGGAGCCAATGGTTGAGCTGACTAAACCCCACGAAGTAAAGAAGTTTCATCGCGGATTTGCTCATTTAGCACTGCAAGCTCCCTTATCTAATTTAGTAATTTTACCAGTTGCGATCGCATCTTTGTCAGAAACAATTTATCACACTATTCCCAATCGTTGGTTAAGTTGGCTTGATGCTTCCGAACCCTTTTTCCGCCGTAACGGTTTACATCCATTGGTAATGTATCATCGCACTTGTGTTTTGTTTGGTCGTCCTTATTGGATTAGTAGAGAGCAACAACAACAATATCAGGGAAAAAAAGCCAAGCAGTTAGCCACCCACATTACTCAGTATTGTCGGGAACAAATAATCGAGTTGTTGGCTCAAGGTTGTTACTAAAAATATAATAAAAAATAAAACGTGACAATAGCCAAATCTGCAACAAACTCTTTTTATAATTCCCAATTTCAATTACTAGCACCAAAACAGAGTCCATCGGACTATCCCCTGTTTCTCTATCTTCCAGGAATGGATGGTACGGGAAGACTATTTGATACTCAGACCCAAAAATTAGCTTCTTGTTTCAGCATCAGATGCTTATCTATTCCTCAAAATGATATGAGCAGTTGGGGAAAATTAACCAATACGGTAATTAACTTAATCCAAGATGAACTAGCTGCAAGGGGACAAGACAGCCTGTATCTTTGTGGTGAATCTTTCGGGGGATGTTTAGCCATTAAAATTGCGGAAGCTAAACCAGAGTTGATTGAAAAACTAATTTTAGTTAATCCTGCTTCAGCTTTTAACCGTCAACCTATTTTAAGCTGGGGAATCCCTCTTACTCGCTATTCGCCAGATTGGCTACATCGTACTTCTGCGGTTGCACTATTACCCTTTTTAGCAGAATTAAGTCGCATGAGAAGTAGCCGTCGCCGTGCTTTACTGCAAGCGATGAAATCCCTTCCTTCAGAAGTTGTTAGTTGGCGTTTGTCTTTGCTACAACAATTTATGGTTTCAGAGTTTCGACTATCCTCTTTTCCTCAACCAACCTTGGCGATCGCAAGTGCCTCAGACCGCCTCTTACCATCTATTGCAGAAGCCCAAAGGTTAGTTAATATTTTTCCTCAGGGAGTAATGGAAATTTTGCCCGAAAGCGGTCACGCTTGTCTGTTAGAAAAGACCACAGACTTGTATGAGATTTTGCGTAAAAACCAATTTCTTTAACTCGACCTTTAGACCTTGGCTTCTAAAGATTTGAGGTATTCTGTGTTGACCCTAGATTCTCTAACTAGAGCGATCTTACCTGTACGGGCGATTTCTTTAATGCCAAATTTATTGAGCATCTGAATAATAGCGACCATTTTACCAGGATCGCCCACCACTTCAATAGTTAAAGTATCTTCGGAAATATCCACAGTACGAGCGCGGAAAATCTGGGCTACTTGAATAATCTCGCCTCTGTTAGAAGCTGGGGCTTTCACTTTAACTAACATTAACTCACGCTCCACACAGGGGGTCTGAGTAATATCTTGAACTTTGAGAACCTTAATTAACTTATACAGTTGCTTAATTAGCTGCTCAATAATGCGATCGTCTCCAGGTACAACCATTGTAATGCGAGATATTCCTACTTGTTCGGCTGGGCCTACTGCCAGACTTTCAATATTAAATCCGCGACGTGCAAACAAACCAGCAATACGAGTTAAAACCCCTGCTTCGTCTTCTACTAGTACCGAAATAGTGTGCTTCATTTTAATTTCAGCCAAAATTCCTCTACCCTATATCAAAGTAATATTGTAATTTCTTATAATAGTTGTTTCAATCCTCAATTCCCAATAAGTAGGTCGGGGAAATTAAACCCAAGTATGTTTACTAAGTATGTTTACTTTTGTAAAGCAGATTCAATCATTTTAAAATAAGCTTTACTTATCACTTATTTAGTAATACCTCTCGATTGTAAAAGTCTCTGGCGTTTTTTTCGAGCTATTTCTTGTAAATCAACATTGCGATCCGTTTCATCTACAATTTCCCCTGTTAAAACTTCTAATACATCTTCTAGGGTGACAACTCCTGCAATTCCTCCATATTCATCTAAAACTACAGCCAAATGTTCTCTAGTTTCTTGAAATACTTTGAGTAATTTATCGGCTCGAATAGTAGCAGGAACAAAACGCACTGCTCTCACTAACTCTGCCACCTTTTTATCTTGATGTCCTTTAATAAGTGCCGTCAAAAGATGATCTTTTAGGACTAAACCCACAACACTATCAATAATTTTGTCGATTACAATAATCCGTGAATGTTGTGATCTAATAATTTCTTCCTGACATTCAGCTAAAGTTAAATTTCCTTTGAGGTAAGTAATAATGACCCTCGGAGACATCAAATCAGAAGCGGTAAGATCGTTGAGTTGAAACACTCTTTGAATCATCTCTGCTTCATCATCTTCAATAACTCCTTCTTGATAACCAATTTTGGTCAAGAATTTAATTTCTGCTTCGTTAGTTGTCGGAATAGCTCTGCCTTTAGTTACAGGAGAAGTAACAAATTCTACTAATAATACTAAGGGAGTAAATACCACAGTCAGAAATTTGATGGGAATAGCAATAGCTAGAGAAACTTGCTCTGCATAACGTTCACATAAAGTCTTGGGGAAAATTTCCCCAAAGATAATTACTAAGAAAGTTAAAACTCCAGAAAATACTCCTAGCCAAGCATCTCCTAAAATTTTTGTGGCTAGGCTACCAATAACAATACTTCCGACGATATTAAAAATATTGTTTAAGATAACAATAGTTGCGATCGGTCGATTAATCCTGGTACGAATTCCCAACAGTGCTAGAGAAGAAGGGGTTTTAGATTGTGCCAGTTGACGGACTCTAATAGAAGGAACTGACAAGATAGCTGTTTCGGAACCAGAACAAATCGCTGAACCCAGAAGAACCAGAACTACGGTAAGAATGAGAGAAACCATAAAATTAATCTAAAATCTCTACTATTCCAGCTTGACCATCTATTCTGACTCGTTT
>JASJEK010000202.1 GCA_030064915.1 Xenococcaceae cyanobacterium MO_234.B1 | reverse complement strand
AAATAAAATTTAAAATAATACAGCGTACTTAAGATTAACAGAAATTGACACTCCAACGGCTGAAGCACGTTGGATTCTTCTCTCGCAGGCTCATATCTAGACATAGTTAAATGCCCCCGACAGAACGCCTCTAGAAGCTATTTGATTCACGGGCTGTCCGACCGCTACTAGTCCTCTTTGACACAAGACCTGAGCTGCTGCTACATCTCTATTTGTGGTATACCCACAGTTAGAGCAAGCGTGAATTCGCTCATTCAAATCTTTCTTGCCTGTATGGGTTTGACAGTTAGGACAAATTTGCGAACTGTAGTCTTTGTCTACCTTGGCAAAATAAACACCACGCTTCCAACAAACATAAGAAAGGATGGTGAAAAACTGACCATAAGCAGCATCTAAGGTATACTTCCCAAATAATCCTTTCGCCCAAGCTTTAAAGTTAATATCTTCAACAAAAATTCCTCCTGCTTGGTCACAAAGATGATGGGCTAACTTAAATTGCCAGTCAGTTCTTGTGTCAGCAATTTTTTGATGAAGTCTTGATATCCTCCAATTTAAACGACACCAATTATTAGAACCCTTTTGTTTCTTCTTTAGTCTTTTTTGCAGCAATTTCAGCTTGCCATGAAGTTTGTTAAAGAAACGAGGTCTAGAAATTAATTCACCGTCTGAAGTAGCAAGATATTTTTGTAGCCCAATATCTACCCCTAACGGATGCCCCGAAAAAGCAGGGCTTGGAACATCTACAGCTAATTGATAACAAAGCATGACAAAATAGCCACTAGCTTTTTTTACCACTCTAATTTGCTTGAGTGTATACCCTTTCGGCAAATCTCTAGACATTCTCATCCGCACCCAACCAATCTTAGGAAGCTTGACTTTTCCTGGCTCAACCGCTTTATCTTTTACATCTGGATACACAAAAGAGCGCATTTTTTTCTTGAACCTTGGAAAGCCATGTCCTCGTTCCCACATTGAGACAAAAGCAGCCTCTAATTGTCTTAGCGTTTGCTGTAAAACATGGACGTGAGGAATTGTTAATTCATGATAGATTTTTTTTGCAGTTGTTAACTGTTTGGCTTGACTAAAATAATTAGGTCTAGGCGCGTCCGCAGGAATGATATATTCCGATTTTAACCTACAACTATTAATAGGTGACTTACGAGAATTAACCCAATCCTTCCTTTCTCTAAGCGCAAAATTCCAGACTTTTTTGCAAGTGTCAAGCCACTGGTCAAAAGTCTTAATTTGCTGCTTATTTGGTTTGAGTTTGTATTGGTAAGTCACTGTTATCATTGCACTATTGTAACACAGTGAATAAATAAAATGCAATTTATTCACGGCTCTTTTAAGAGCCGAATAGTCCTAACCTACCTCTAAAGAACGCTGTGCTGGTAGGTTTGCGGACTGCCCGTACTAACTATCATCACGTATTTTATCTTGGTAATTTTGACTTTTAACACTTTTAGGAAGAGATGGACATTTGGGAATAACAGGCTCAGAATATTTCTGCTTCTGTTCAGGAGATAAAACAGTAGCTAATCGCCCCCGAAGAGGCAGTTGTATTCTTGAAGGACGAAGGGGTAAACGATTCATCGGCGACCAATTCTAACTACATCACCATCGAAAGTTGGCACAGATAAAACAAAAGGATCGGTTGAATAGGTCAATGCCTGTTCTTCTAAAATACCAATAGCAATTTCTTCACCCATGCGGAGGCTATCGTAATAGTCGCTGAAGTAATGAACTCCTGCCATATTACGACCAATGGAAATATTAGCTGCTAGTTTATTTAATTCACCTTCTAGGGTTAGGAATTGCTTGGGTTCGCTAGGCACAGGTAATTTAGTATCATCAAGCTCCCATTGATTTGGTACTATTTTATCTTTTGGTATATTAGGCGCACGAAAAGCGATAGGAGTATCGCCATTTTCAAAACGCTTGAATGCAACTTTGTCATCTTTTTTCCCTAATACAGCACTAGTGTCAAAAAATGCTTTTAAGATAGTTACGCAAGCCCCAGCTACAGTGGCGTGTCCCGCACCATAAGCAGGGTGCATCGGTGAACCTTCAGGAAAAGCCATTGGTAAGAAATGAGTTCCGTTGCCTACTCCGTTTTTAATCACATCTAAAGTACTTTGACCACAATTAACTTGATTACTTTCCAAAGCTTTCTTGAGTTCTCCGATATCTCTACTGAGTGCTGGCGGAATATCTTTACCAGATGGTTCTCGTAATAATTCAATTCGTGCTGCTAATGCCTCTGGACGTAAGCGAATGTGATTGTTGAACTTCTGAAAACGTACTGCTTTTAAGGCTCTTGTCGCGACTTCTGTTACCAGATTTAAAATGTGGGGACCACCATAGAGGGCAAAACCACCAGCATTACGTCGAGTTGCTGGACTAGCTGCTGCCACACCAACTCCAGAAAGATGATCGAAGCCTGGATCGAATGGTGTTTTCATTCCTAAAAGAATGATGCAAGCGTTTAGATAGGCTTCATAGAGAGCATCATAATGAACATAGGTTGCTAAATCGCGGGGGGTAGAAATAAAGCGACGGGCAGGACGACCTGATTTAGAATTAGGATCGGGTTCGTAAGCTTCTAAATCTCGTTTGAGACCACGCTGAACACAAACGTATTCATCTATATCGGTCATGTAATCTGTTCCTGGCTTGGCGACGGGAACTTTTTGCTCGATTTGCAGCACACCGTAAGTGATTTTCCCTTCCCCTACCCTACCACCACCATTTAAATCGGTATTGCCAATCAGTAGAAACTGAGAAAGATAAGGACCAATTTCTACCCCTGGAGAAGAACCACGAAATACAGTTTGTAAATTCAGCTTGCTACCCGAATCTACCTTACGAGGTCGTCCCGTTTGATTACTGATATAAGGAAGGGCGTTAAGACGCTTAATTGAGTTATTAATATCATTATCTCCACCACCACATTCAAAGGCATTGAAAGGCTTATCTCGCAAAATTGCTAGTTCGTAAATCTCTGCCATTTCCAAAACTAGCTCTGGATTTGCTTCACCATCAACACCTATTAGTGGTGGTGCAGAAGGCATGGTAACAGCTTGAGCATCTGGCCCTTGTAATTCAAAAACAACTCCCGCAGTAGGAGCTTCCCATTGTCTGAAATCGTTAGGAGGATTAGAGACTTTTTGAATCTGATTAGTAGTTTTATCAACTTCATATTTAGCACCATGACGTACCCGATCCGAAAAAGGATCGATAAAGCCATCATCGATCGCCCTACGAAATTCTACAAAATCCAGTGGGTCATGGAGTAAACCAGTTTCAGAATCATGGGGTAAGCCTTTAGTAAAGGACATAAAGTATTTATCCCCAGCATATTTTTGCTCATCTCCATTGGCTTTATGGTCTGGATACTCGCGACTTCTTGCTAATTCTGCTGCTTCAAGTCGGACAGCGTAGGATTCTTGTCGGCGCTCATTCATAAAAATCTGATTTGTTACACCTATATTTATTTCTCTATTAAAATCATAAAATTTTGCTTATAAAATTCAAATTAAGTATTTTTAAGCTTTATTTTTTAGCTATTACCTATTTGTTTTGTAACCCTGATTTGAACCATGGCCCAAAACAGTTCACTTAACTTTTATGGTTAATCAAGTCTTGTGGTGCAATAACTCCTTTCTCTGTAATAATTCCTGTGATTAATCTTGCAGGAGTAACATCAAAAGCAGGATTATAAAATTCTGTTCCCTTGGCGCAAATTTCAGTATTACCAATTTGATAAATTTCTGACGGATGACGCTCTTCAATAGGTATTTGTTTGCCATCAACTAACTTAAAATCAATGGTAGAAAACGGTGCAGCCACATAGAAAGGAACATTGTGTGCCTGGGCAACTATAGCTAGAGAGTAAGTACCAATCTTATTGGCAGTATCGCCATTGGCAGCAATGCGGTCTGCCCCTACAATGACTAAATCAATCATATTCTGTTGCATACAATGGGCAGCCATACTGTCAGTGATTAGAGTAACTGGTATTCCTTCTTGAATGCACTCCCAAACCGTTAATTTTGCTCCTTGTAAGCGAGGACGGGTTTCATCTGCATAAACCCTTTGTAATCTATTTTCTCGCCATGCAGAACGAATTACCCCTAATGCAGTACCGTAACCAGCCGTAGCTAAAGAGCCAGTATTACAGTGGGTTAAGATATTGACTTTTGCTGGTGTCTTGGGTAATACAAATAAACCATGGTCTCCGATCGCCTGACAGGTTTGTAAATCTTCTTGTTGGATAGTTTGGGCAGTAGTTAAGAGAATATCCTTGAGTTCTGCTACACTTCCAACAAACTCATAAGCCGTTCTCAACATACGGGAAACTGCCCAAAATAGATTTACAGCGGTAGGGCGAGTTTGGCGCAATACCTCAGCTATAGTATCTAATTCTTGCAGAAACTCTTGGCGATCGCTTGTGGTAATTTCTCTGGCACCGAGATACATGCCATAAGCTGCTGCTACTCCAATAGCAGGTGCACCTCTGACAATCATAGTCTTAATTGCCTGTGCCATATCTTCATAGCGGTCAATCTCAACTACACTATATTCTTTTGGTAAACGAGTCTGATCGATTAATAAGACACAGTCTTTTTGCTTGTGCCAAATTACGGGATAGATGTGATTAGAAGAATTGTCCATATTTAGATTGTATAAGTCCGATAAATCTTGATAGCGACGTAGCATGCTACGTCGGTAAAGTAGCAAGTAGGGGTGCAAGGCTTGCGCCCAGTGTCTTTACCTTTTGCCAATAGTTTTCTGAAAAGCTGGTCTTTGGGTAATGCGTTTGATATAGTCCAGAATTATGGGATAGGGACTTAGGTCAATAGGAAGCATCATGGGAACATAAGCGAGGATCGAACCTACTGCCACATCAACCACCGTAAATTCTTCCCCTAAAATATAGGGAGTCTTGTTTAATATTCCTTCTAAGGCTTTCAGTAATTTCGGTGCTTCTTTCTCACGACTGGCTTCGACAAATAACCCTGTAGCTAGGGTGGAGTTAGCAAATAAAATCCATTGTAACCAAATACTTCTTTCTTCTAGAGAATTTGCAGTTTCATCGTATTTTTCTGCTAAGTAAAGTAATATTGCTCCTGATTCCCACAGTTTAAAGTCCCCGTCTTCAATAGCAGGAACTTTCCCCATGGGGTTAAGTGCTAGATATTCTGGCTTTTGGTGTTCTCCTGCTGCCATATCCAACAAGACAAACTCGTAGGGAATAGACAATTCTTCTAAATACCACTGAACAATTGAGGCTCTACTCCTCGCGCCACCGTATAGTTTCAACATCTTGTATCTCACAAATATCTCTTCTACAAGAGCTTATAACAAATTTTAGAAAATTAGACTGGCTAGATAATAAATTACAGGAGAAATTGCGATCGCAGGAAGCAAAGAAGCAACTCGCACTTTGACGATTTCTAGCAGGTTTAAGCCAATGGCAATAATTGCTATCCCTCCCACACCAGTAGTCAGTAGGATATGAGGATCAGTAGTAGGATCGGGGACTAAATCAGCGATCGCTCCAGCAGCTAAAGATAATCCCCCTTGATAGAATAATAAAACTAAAATCGAAAACCCTACACCAACACCATAAATATTAGCTAAGGCTATAGAAACAATGCCATCCATAGTGGCTTTTAGAGATAGTAGGGTATTGTCTCCTGTTAAGCCGTTGTTGAGACAACCCAATAATGTCATCGGTCCCACACAAAACAACAAACTACTAGTCACAAAGCCTTCTGTAAACAATCCTCTACCGCGAAATTTCTGCTGTAACCAATCCCCAATACGGGTTAATTTTTCTTCTATTTGCCACCATTCCCCCAAAATACCACCAATGACTATTGCTAGGAGTCCTAAAATTGCTCCATCTATTCCTCCTGTCTGTACTTTAGCCATAGTATTTGCCATACTCAAGCCGATCGAGATCGTAATTAACCCAATTCCTTGAGTAATAATTAGTTGCATTTTGTGAGTAAGGTGATTTTTGAGGGTTAAACCCAAGGTTGTCCCTATTGCAACCGTCAAGATATTAATCCAAGTACCACTAGTCTTGAGCCAAAAATCCAAATCTTTTTATCCTAATTAATTTTTCTCGTAAGATTTTTAACATTTGAGCGATATCCCTATCTCAAAATGTTGAAATTGTTAATATTTAGGATAGCTCTTGGTACAGAGTATTTAAGATAAGAGTAATAGGTAAAAGTGTGATTGTTACTGGTTTTTTGAGTAAATAGACATCCACACAATAAAAGTTGTACCAGGAAAGTTACTATTTTCTGCCAGATCATTAGGACTAATTAACTCAATATTGCCTTGCATTTGTTGAATCAAGTCTTTAGCGATCGCCAATCCCAAACCACTACCAGGGATATCTCCTTCTCCTTGAATTCCTCGATAGTGACGCTCAAAAATCTGTGGTTGAACCTCTGGAGGGATACCATAACCTGTATCTTGAATTGCTACACCTACTAGACTATCTTTAACCGTAATTTCTAGCTTTACTGTTCCTCGGGAGGGAGTATATTTAATGGCATTATCAATTAGATTATTTAACACCTCTCTTAAAGCTTGAGGATTACCCTTAACTGGGGGAATATTAGCTTCTATATTTACTACTAACTCAATATCTTTTTCCGATGCGATTACCTCTGCGGTAAGTAGTAAAGGCTCTAAAATCTCTTTAAGGTCAACTGATTCTAAATCCTTCTTGCTATCAGGTAATAAAAAGTTACGCTGATTAGTGTTTTCTGTCTCTGATAAACGTACTGAAGTGGTGCTAAGAGTTACAGGAGTCGTTAAGGCTGGTTGCAAAGTATTCTGCCGTTGCACGTTGTCAAACTCTGCTTCAACTTGTTGCAACAACTCCGACAGGCGATCGCTTTCTCTGAGGATACTCATGGCAAAAGATTGATTGCGGTCTTCAGGTAATAATTTTTTAATCAGTAGTTTACTAAAAGTTTTTAACGCCGTTAGAGGGTTGCGTAATTGATGTAACAAATCATCCAGACGGTCTTTTTCCCAACGATTAATCTCTTGTTGCAGGATTAATTGTTTTCGATACCATTGAGATTGACGCTCCATAAAACGGGCGATCGCTAAAGTGGCAGCAATATTCTCAGCTTGTTTTAATTCCTTTTCCGACCAATCACGATCTTCTCTGGCAACTATCAATAAACCCATTACATTATTTTCGTAAATTAAAGGCAAAATTAAGGATTTATTACCGAGATTACCAGGCTTTTGGGGTCTATTACTCAAACTATCTTCCGTAACCTTATCGGGAAGCAAAAAAGTTGGATTATTTATTGGTTCAGAGATAACTTGTTGCCATATTTCTGGTAATTCGATCCCAGGAAGTTTCTGACAAAGCTCACTTTCGGTTTGTGGATAAATAATGAAAGGGAATAGCTTGGTTTCTCTGTCTTGTACTAATTCTTCTGTCCAAGGTCCTCCGCCCTGAGAGGGAGGGGGCGTATTAACTGCCGAAGTAAATTCTTCGGCAGACAGCCCCTCCGAAGCCTGCTTGGACTTCGTTAGAGAGACCCTGCTGTCAAAGGACAGGGCTTCCTCCGACTTAGTCAAATAAACAGCACTCCACAATGCTCCCAATCCTTGAGTCAATAATTTAAGTTGCGATTGACACAAAAGGTTGAATTCAGAACTAGCAAGATTGTAAGAGTGTGACATTCAAGAAAATGATTTTATTAACTTTTTTTATCTTATATATTTTCCTCACACAACGGTCAAAGTCTTTACAAGTAATATTTTGAGTCCTCAGTTTTGGATTTCCTCACCCTTAACAGACAGTTGATTTTTTTTGATTATCACGATACAATTCTGCTTAGTTTTGTATTCATAACTACAGCTACAAAAACAGAATAGGAGGTAATCGGGTTGGCAAGAAAACGCAAGCGTAAAAGTCGCCGTCGCCAAGAAGGACGCAAGATCTTAGAATTAGTGCCTCAATACAACATTGAAAGTGGTGATGATAAACCTGTAACTGCAGCCCGCAAACATATAGGTTCTAATGGTATTAAGCCTCCTGCACTTTTAGTTGTCAGAAGAAACGAACATACTACTGATCGCTTCTTCTGGGCAGATAAAGGTTTATTCGGAGCGCAGTACGTAGAAGAAAATCATTTTCTTTTTCCTAGCTTGCAATCTTTTGAGATAGCAGGAGGAGAGAGGAAAAAGACTGTAGCTACTGCTCACAGTCATTGAAAGTTAAATAACAAAGACGGAATAACAAGTATACCAACATTCGGGGACGTTTTAGCCAAAACGTCCCTTAAATTATGCCTATTATTTTTGAAAAGAGAGATTTTGTCGAAATTGAATCAACTCATCTCGATGACCAGTAACCGTAATTATATTTTGAGCTTGATTACCTGTGGTACTGCTTTTAATACTTAGTAATACTTTTTCTAAACGTCCCGCCTTTTGCCAGTAAAATCTTCCTGCTACAGGAGCGAGCAACAGTATTAACCAAAACCAATTACTCATCTGGGGGAATAGCATAAATAAAACCAACACTAGACAAAATAAACCCAATCCCGATAGCAAGGTCAAAAAAATAGCCATAAACAGACTGGGTCTTACAAAGCCTTGAAATGTAACTTCATTAGTCACAGAATCGACCCCTAGGACTTGATAAGCTCGCTGATCGAAATAATTTTGTAATTTTGGTAATATACTATCTTCCGATTCAGAAGTTGACAATTCAATTTGTTCTGTACGGTCTTTTACAGAAGCGCGAATAAAGAAGACTAGTCCTACCATCATTAAGGATGTTAGTAGGAAAGTAGAAGCAACAATTGGAGAATCCACAATTATTAATTTATGTTAACTATCAAGATTTAGTTTACTCCATACTCATTAACTGCTTCTAGGTTCTGTCTGCATAATAGTTAGTGTAGTAATGATAAGCACCACCAGAATGGCGATGAGCCTGGTTAGCGACTAAACCCAAAACAGGAACATTAGAGACTTTCAAATTATCTATATTTTGCTTGAGTACAGAACGATCAGTTTTGCCAATTCTTACTACTAAAACTACTCCATCGGTACGAGAAGCCAAAATTCTACCGTCGGCAAAACCTAATATAGGAGGAGTATCATAAATGATTAAGTCATAGTGGTGGTCTTGTTGCAATCTCTCTCTCAGTTCTTGCATCTTGTGAGAAGCTAACAACCGAGTGGGATCTGGTGGAATATCTCCTGCGGTAATCACTGAGAGATTTCCCCATTCAGGGAGTGTTTTAATGGCTTCTTCGAGATCTAAACCCATTGCCAAGATATTACTCAGTCCCTGGTCATTTTCTAATCCCATCCAACGATGAACTTGGGGACGGCGCAAATCTGCATCAATCAATAAAACTCTCTGTCCCATTACTGCTGCTGCTTGAGCTAGGTGAGAAGAAATAGTTGATTTACCTTCAGAGGGAACAGAAGAACTAACTACGATTGAGTTCAGAGAATTATCAGAACCTAGTAGTTTAATGTTGGTATTGAGAGAACGGAATGATTCTAAGAAAGGAGAAGCACTATAACGTCTGCTTTTATTTTGATTATTTGGTACTTGAGAGGATGAACCATTAGTTAATTCTAAAGAACTATTGCCAATTTGCAGTTGAGGAAGACTTAACTGACCACTATTGCCTTTGAGCTGTGTAGGTTGAAGGTCTTTCTGAGTCGGAATTAGACCCAAAATAGGCAAATTGACGCTTTCTTTAATCTCTTCCGAAGAATGAAACACAGGATCGAGACGTTCCGCTAATAAAGCTGCTCCCATCCCCATTAATAATCCTCCGATTACTCCTAGAGCCAGATTTCTGGGAACATTAGGAGATACTGGGCCTTCTGTAACCTTGGGTTGAGCAATGATTTGCCAAGGTAAGGCTTGTTGTGCTGCTTGTAATTCTAGTGTTTCTTCTGCTTCTAGGAAACGATTTAAGCTTGCAGTTGCAACAGTTAGTTGACGTTGTAAATCAGTATATTTACGAGCAATTACAGGCATTTGCTCAATAGACTTATTAAGTTGTTCTATGGCTAAAGCCAAGGCGGACTCTCGAATTTCTAAAACTTTAATTTCATTAGCTGCTTGTATATACTTACTGTCTAGCTCTGATCTTAGGGAACTAGGAGAAGGAGCAGCAGCAGAATAGTCGATCTCAGAGGAAACTTTACCTCCTAAAACCTTTATGGCTTCTTCCTGTAATAAAGTTAGTAAATGGCTTTTCTTATCTTCAAGGTTCAGAATTAAGGGATTTTCTGAGGCAAATCTAGCGGATTCCTTGGCTAGTTGAATTTCTACTTCTTGGAGTTCGTTGAGTAGTTTTTGATAACGAGGGGATTCACCCAGATAGCTGGTAGCGATCGCTTCTTGGGGTGGCTTTCCTAATTGTGCTTGAAGAATATTATAAAGAGTTTTGGTTTCGTTGAGTCTGACTTGGGTATTAAAATACTTTTCTTCAAAAGCTACTTGTCTTTCTGAAAGGAGACTAGCTCGCTTTTCTGGGTCTAGTAAATTGTAGCGTTGGCGGAATGTTTGTAATTGTTCTTGTAATTCATCTACCCTACCTCGGATACGAGGTAACTGTTCACTGACAAATTCAATACCTTGATTAACTGCTGCTCTTCTTTCTTCGAGAGAATAGGTAAGATAAGCTTGAGCTAAATTATCAATCACAAATTCAATTTGCTCTGGGTCTGTATTGGTATAGGATACATTTAGAATCTTGGTCTCATCTACTTGTTCTATTTTTAAAGGAGATTTTTTCGCTCTAATCAAAGAGCTATATTCAAGATCGGGATAACGAACAGCTAATTTTTTAATAATTGGCTCAAGAGTACTAGGACTTCGCAATACTTCAATCTGAGTTTCATAATCTAAGCCAGTCCAGTCTTCACTAATTAAAGATAAAGGACTTTCTCCTTTTT
>JASJEK010000201.1 GCA_030064915.1 Xenococcaceae cyanobacterium MO_234.B1 | reverse complement strand
GCGGTAATTGCTAAACGATGGTTAAAATGTGTCCGTCCTGCATTAGCAGTAAAACAGATATCTTCTAAAGCTACATCAGAATAGGATTGTAAATAGTTTTGATATTGTGCAACTAAATCCTGTAATGCAGGTTCGTTTTTCGCCGATAGGGTTAATAGATGCAATGGGCGATTGTTTTGGGGGGGTAGAGACGCGATATATCGCGTCTCTACAGGGTTTATGGCTGCGTCCCCTACAATAACGTGGGCGTTTGTCCCACCAAAACCAAAGGAACTAATACCAGCAAATCTTGGTTGGTTTCCTTGCTTCCAGTCTTGTAATTGGGTAGGAATAGATAGATGGGTGTTAGCTAAATCAATGTGAGGATTTAAGCTATTAAAGTTGAGGTGAGGGGGAATAGCAGAATTTTGCAGACACAAAACAGTCTTAATTAATCCTGCAATACCAGCAGCAGCTTCTAAATGTCCAATATTGGTTTTAACGGAAGATAAATAACAGGTTTCTGAGACGGGATGTATCGCGTCACTACATAAGACGGCTTTCAGGGAATTAACTTCAATAGGATCGCCTAATTTTGTTCCTGTACCATGGGCTTCCATATAACTAATATCTTGGGGGTTTACTTCTGCATTAGCGATCGCCTGACGAATTACGGCTTGTTGTGCCAAGCTGTTAGGAGCAGTTAAACCGTTACTCCGTCCATCTTGATTAATTGCCGAACCTTTAACTACTGCTAAAATATTATCTCCATCTTTTACAGCATCATCTAACCGTTTAAGAATAATTACCCCGCAACCTTCCCCTCTAACGTAGCCATCTGCATCTGCATCAAAGGTTTTACATCGTCCATCAGCAGCCATCATTCCTGCTAAAGAGAAGGTTTGAGTCAGTTCAGGGGATAACATCAAGTTTACCCCACCTGCGATCGCACTATCACATTCTCTATTCCTCAGACTTTGACAAGCCAGATGTACTGCTACCAAAGAGGAAGAACAAGCTGTATCGACAGTTAAGGAAGGACCTCGCAGGTCTAAACTATAGGATAAGCGATTAGCCACAATACTATGGGCGTTACCTGTACCAGCATAAGCATCTAATTCTGTCCCGTAATGTAGTTGGAGTTGAGAATAATCACTACTACTGATACCGATAAAGACTCCTGTTGCGGTGTTAGCTAAATCATCAGGTGCGATCGCAGCATTTTCTAAAGCTTCCCAACTAACCTCTAAAAGTAGTCTTTGTTGAGGATCCATTCTTTGGGTTTCACGGGGAGTAATGCCAAAAAACTGGGGATCAAACTGATCTACATCTGCAATAAAACCACCATAGTCTGAACCTTTCCAGCGATCGCTTTTACTAATAGCATCTTTGCCATCCCTTAATAGTTTCCAGAATGCTTCGGGATTTTTTGCATCAGGGAAACGACAACCAATACCGATAATGGCAATTTGTTGGTGGTTGATGGTTGATGGTTGATGGTTGATGGTTGATGGTTGATGGTTGGTTGTTGAATTGGTTAGATATGCTGCCAGACTGGATATATTGGGGTAATCGTAGATTAAGGTAGGGGAAAGTTTAACTTGAAGATAATCTTCTAAATCTGCCGATAATCTAACAGCTTGTACTGAATCCAGTCCTAAACTAGCAAAAGGTTCTTCTATATCTATTTGTGTTTTAGAAACTCCTAATCTCCGTGCGATATTTTCAACTAACCAACTTTCAATATCTGATAACTGTGTACGGGCGGTTCGCGTTTGCGTAGCACTGCCGAAGGCAGCACCGCCCCTATCTGGTAACTGTTTACTGACAAGGGATTCTCCTACAACATTTAAGCTTGTATCGAGAAACCCTGCTTTACAAGCGTGACGCTGTATCTTTCCGCTAGAGGTTTTGGGGATGCTACCTGTTTTAATTAGTACTATGGCATGGGGTGCTAATTCATGATTGTTTAATACCGCTTTGCGAATAGCCTTAGTTACTGCTTCTATATTTAACTTTCTTAAATAGGTACGTTTAACCTCAGCAGTGATAACTAATTTTTCTTCTCCCTCTATTTCTACTGCAAAAGCAGCAACTGCACCAGAACGAATGGCATTATGGGCATGATCAACTGTTAATTCTATATCTTGGGGATAGTGATTGCGTCCTCGAATAATAATTAAATCTTTGAGTCTTCCGGTAACGAATAATTCCCCATCTTGAATAAACCCTAAATCTCCTGTGCGTAAAAAATTCACATTAGGATAGCCTTCTAAACTAGCTTGAAAGGCATATTCAGTAAGTTCTGCTTTGTTCCAATATCCTTGGGCTACACTAGCACTAGCAGCCCAGATTTCTCCGATTTCTCCATCTTGGCACTGCTTTAAAGTATCAGGATTTACTACTGCTAAATGTTGTCCTTCAATGTTGTTACCACAACCCACAAAAGTAACTTGATTTGAAGGGGAAACATTAGTGTTTTCTGAGTTATCTAAAGATATTGCCTGATTTTCTGCAAGACTTTGCCGATCAAAGTTTCGGAAAACTGGCTCTACTTGCTTATTTCCACCAGTAATAATGAGAGTAGATTCTGCCATTCCATAACAGGGATAGAAAGTCTTTTGGCGAAACCCACAACTCCCAAAATATTCACTAAAGAGTTTAATAGTATTTGCCCGTACTGGTTCAGCACCAGAAAAAGCTAACTCCCAACAACTAAGATCGAGACTGTCTCTTTGTTCTTCTGTAATTTGACTCACGCAGAGATCATAAGCGAAATTAGGACCTCCAGAGGTATTCGCCCGATACTTAGATATTGCTTGTAACCACCGATAAGGACGCTGTAGGAAGCTTACAGGAGGCATTATATAAATAGATAGCCCCACATATATTGGCTGGATAATACAGCCAATTAAACCCATATCGTGATAGGGTGGCAACCACGAAACAGCATTATGTTCAGGAATATTTTGAAAGCAACGATTAATAGCAAAGGAGTTGGCTAGTAAGTTCCCATGACTTACCATGACTCCTTTAGGTGTACCTGTAGAACCGCTAGTATATTGTAGAAAAGCTAAATTATCAGATTTTAAAGCAGGCTTAAGCCAATTATCAGCAAAGTTTGCTTTTATTGTATCTGTAGCGATAAATTTTAGTGATTTATTCCCTGCTTCGTGAAACTTAACCTCAATCTTGTCTTGTAAATCTTGAGTAGTGAGAGCGAATTTGGCATCCGCGTCAGTCACAATAGATAGAAGTCGCTCAATAGATCGGTTAGGGCGAGGGGGATAAGCAGGTACAGCAACCACCCCTGCATATAAACAACCCAGAAAGGCAGTGATAAATTCTAATCCAGGTTGATATAACAGTAATGCTCGTTCACCAGTAGCATTGTAACTCTGTAATACAGTTGCGATCGCTTTTGCTTGAGTCTCTAACTGTTGATAACTCAGATTATCTGACTCAGTTTCACCATCCTGTAAAAAAGTAAAAGCAGTTTTTTCAGGTTGCTTGGCTACTATCCCTTGTAATCGGTCTATAAATGTACGGTACTTATCCAATAGACTCCTCTGGTGTCTCTATCCACTTTAGCTAGACTCTCTTAACTAGCTTATACAAAAGCGCGATATTTTGTTACATTTCCTCACGATCTTGTAAGTACTTCTGTCAAAGAATACCCGATTCCAAGGGAAAAAATAGAGGGTGTTGCTGATTTGATAATGATAAGCAGGGGGAGCAGGGGGAGCAAGGGAAGCAGGGGAAGCAGGGGAAAATAAGGCTGGTCTGAACAATATTAGGAACAAAACAACTATAGCCCTACAAATTTAGGTTAGGACAAATCAAATTCTGTAAGGGCTTTTCGCGAAAAGCCCTTACTTTAAATCCTATGTCTTAACCTTCTGACGTATTGCTATAACTCCAAACTCCGTCCGCGTTCACGTTCGCGACTACCCCAGGTCAGCGACTACCGTCGGGCACTCTGAACTCCAGTTAATTGTGACAAGTAGTTATGGTACTGCTACTTCTAGATTGAGAGATAGTAGTTCTTGAACTATTGGTACTGTTACTTTGATGACTGGAATGAGATTGTCGGCATTTGAGGGTAGTGGGTTGATTATATTCTCGTCTTGGTATGAGAGTACGCCAGTTAATTAGATCCCGTAGTAAAGTACGACTTCTCCTAGGGAGATATCTCTGAGTAGAAATCGAACGATTAGTTACAGAAGATTGAGTTTGACTGGATGCTATTTCGGCATTGCTAGTGCCTACTACAGCCCAAGCAGCGATCGCCATAACCAAGATAACAGATTGTTTGAGCAGCATAATTCAAATAATTACCTCAGTTGTAGAAATTAATTATTTGTTGATAAGTTTAGATACGTCTGCCAATGTTTATTTATGCAGAGGTTCATCACCTTGAACGTCAAAAAAATCTTATTTCCTATTCAACAATTAACTATAGGTATTGTTATTAGTAGCTTGTGTTCCAGTTCAGTTTTGGCACAATCTGTATTAAACCGTGCAGCAGTTTATAAAATACGGAATCAGGTAGAAATTAATCGTCAAAATCAGTCGGTTTGGAACCGCGCTAAGTTGGGAGAAGCAATTATTCCTCAAGATAAGGTACGGACGGGAGCTAATTCCCGTGCTGATTTACTATTCAATGAGGGTACATTAGTCAGGACTGGTGCTGGTACAATTTTTCGGTTTCTTCCCAATAAACGAAATTTTGAATTAACCAGTGGTGCTGCTCTAATTATGATTCGTCCAGGAAAAGGACAAAGTAATATTATTACTCCTGAAGCGAGGGTGGTTTCTCAAGGTACAGCTTTATTCGTACAGCATGATCCTAGAAATAATGCTTCTTTGGTGGGGGTATTAACTAATAGTCCCCAAGGAGCAGTTAAAGTGTCTAATGCCAATGGGGAAGTAACCATTGAACTTAATGCTGGTCAGTTTGTTTCTATTGTCAATGGAGTAGTAGGACTAGTAGAGTATTTTGTCTTGCCAATGTTTTATGAAACTGTAGAATTAGCTGCGGGTTTGGGGACAGGACAAGAACAGTTAGTTGCTGCTGAGTCTCCAGAAGTCCAGGCTACCATCAATGCAATTCGCCAAGAAGCGATCGCACCTTTAGCAAGTCAAGTGGCTTGGCTTAATGGTTTTTGTCGCTTCAATGTCAATCTCGAACAAGTATCGCCACTTTTACAATGGTTGGGGTTAGGTGTCCCAGGCACAGAAGTATCTTTGAGATTACCCCAAACAGATTTATTTGTGATTCCGATGCGTTCTTTGGCTGGGTTAGCTTGGTTAAGTAATTATTGTCAAACTAACTTTCAAGGAAATCCGATAAGAAATAAAATAATAAATGACTGAGGGCAACAGAGCAGAATGTAACAGGATTTAGTCAAACATTACAGATTATTACTTTGTTTCTAATAAAAGAGACGTTAGTAACGGGAATCTTTTATGTTTTTAATCGACGGGTCGCACGATTACTCCGCCTTAAGACCACAGAGCATGCTCTGACTGTTGGTCAAGGTTATCGGCCGTCACGATAAATAAACTAAATTTGTCAACATAATTAAGGAGAGCTCAATGCTTGACGCTTTTTCTAGAGCTGTAGTAAATGCAGACGCTAGCACCAAATGTATTGGTGGAGATGAGTTAGCTTCCCTCAGAAGCTTCGTTGCAGAAGGAAACAGAAGATTAGATGCAGTTAATGCTATTGCTAGTAACGCAAGCTGCATGGTTTCCGACGCGATCGCTGGTATGATTTGCGAAAACCAAGGTTTAATCCAAGCTGGTGGTAACTGTTACCCCAACCGTCGTATGGCTGCTTGCTTGCGTGATGGTGAAATTATTCTACGCTATGTAACCTATGCACTTCTAGCTGGTGATGCTTCTGTTCTAGAAGATCGTTGCTTGAATGGCTTAAAAGAAACCTACACTGCTCTTGGAGTACCTGCTACTTCCACTATCCGTGCAGTACAAATCATGAAAGCTCAGGCTGCTGCTCACATCAAAGATCAGCCTAGTGAATCTTTTGCTGGTAATAGACTACGCAAAATGGGGTCTCCCGTAGTAGAAGATCGTTGCGCTAGCATCGTTGCTGAAGCATCTAGCTACTTTGATCGTGTAATTGCAGCTCTTAGCTAGAATCCCTTTGGCATTTAAGTCAATGCCTACGTATAACGGTTGACTAAAGCAAATATTTTGTAGCTTTTGTTAAAAGCAATTTCTGGAGATACTTTAAAATTATGAAATCTGTTGTTACTACAGTTGTTACTGCTGCTGATGCTGCAGGACGCTTCCCTAGCACTTCTGACTTAGAGTCCGTACAAGGTAGCTTACAGCGCGCTGCTGCTCGTTTAGAAGCTGCTGAAAAGCTAGCTGCTAACTTAGACGCGGTTGCTCAAGAAGCTTATAATGCTTGCATTCAGAAATACTCCTACCTCAACAATGCAGGTGAAGCTAATTCTACTGACACTTTCAAAGCTAAGTGTCTTCGTGATGTCAAACACTATATGCGCCTAATCAACTACTGTTTAGTTGTTGGTGGTACTGGTCCATTAGACGAATGGGGTATTGCTGGACAACGGGAAGTTTATCGTGCTTTAAATCTTCCCACTGCTCCTTACGTTGAAGCTTTAAGCTTTGCTCGTAACCGTGGTTGCGCTCCTCGGGATATGTCTGCTCAAGCTTTAACTGAGTACAATGCTCTTCTCGACTATGTAATTAACTCTCTATCCTAGGATTGTAAGAGTTAGATTTGATGCCTTTAAAGGCAGTCTAGTTTTGAGTGAATGAGGACTCTTGGTCTGTTGCTTTGACTTCAAAGTAGTTTAAGTTACAGTCTGAGGGTCTTCATTGTGCTTGAAAAGATAAAAAAATATAATTCTATTATGTCTTTAGATTCTTTATTTGAACAACTCAAACACCCTAATCCTAATCTGCGACAAAGAGCTAGATTTGAGATCGTGGAACAACGGGATGAAACAACGATTCCTCGACTCATGGCGAATTTAGAAGACGAAGATATGACCTATCGTCGAGCCTCAGTTAAAACTTTAGGACTTATTGGGTTTGATGCTGTACCTTATCTAGTTGATGCTTTAGTAAACAATGATAATTCTACAATTCGAGCCAGTTGTGCCAAAGCTTTAGCCCAGGTTGCAGTCAATTATCCTGATGACCCTTTTCCCCAAGAAGGTCTTGAGGGATTAAAAGCAGGTCTGAGTGATGAGAATGCAGTAGTTCATATCTCTTCCGTAATGGCTCTGGGCGCAATTGGAGTTCCAGCTTTAGATATTCTTATAGAGGTTGTAGAAACTACCGACAATTTGGCTGTAGGAGTAGCGATTTTGAATGCTCTTGGTTCGATTAAAGATGAACGAAGCCAAGAAGTCTTAACCAAGATATCTAATGATGAATCCGTCGATCCTTACCTCAAAGAATCAGCTATTAGTGCATTGTCTCGGTTAGAAATGGTAATTAAATATTCAAGATAATTGATAATTCATAATTGATAATTGATAATTCATAATTCATAATGGGGTTGCTATATTTAGTAACCTTTTTTTTGATAGTGAGACAATTTACAACTGCTTTAAGTCTAATAAAAAAACTTTTCTACACAACGCACGAATATTTCAACTCCCATACTTAAAGCTGTTTCATCAAAATCAAAACGAGGGTGATGGTGAGGATAAGCTAGACCTTTATCAGGATTAGCAGCACCAAGGAAAAAGTAACAACCAGGTACTTGTTGTAAGAAAAACGACATATCCTCCCCTCCCATTGTTTGACATTCTGGAACTACTCCTAGGGGAGTTTCTACTACTTCTGTTGCTACAGCCCGAACTAAATCAGTTATTTTGGGATGATTGATGGTGGGGGGATAGAGTTGCCAGTAGTCTAGATCATAGGTTGCACCATGACTCTGACAGACTCCTGCAATAATTTCTTCAACTCGCTTTCTAATTACTGGCTCTAGTTGAGGTTTAAAATAGCGTACTGTACCACTCATGGTAGTGGTATCTGCAATAACGTTTAAGGCTGTTCCTCCGTGGAGTGTTCCGACAGTAACAACGGCAGAATCAAGAGGATTAATATTTCGTGCCACTATAGTTTGTAGAGCATTGACAACTTGAGAAGCAACTACAATTGAGTCAATGGTTTGTTCTGGCATGGCGCCATGACCCCCTTTCCCTAAAACAGTGCAGCGAAAGCACTCTACTGCTGCCATTAAAGCACCACTTCTGACTCCTATTGTTCCTAGGGGCAAATTATTCCAGAGGTGTAAGCCGATAATAGCATCAACATCAGGATTTTTTAAGACTCCTGCTTCGACCATAGGTTTTGCGCCACCAGGTCCTTCTTCTGCTGGTTGAAAAATGATTTTGACTGTACCTAAAATATCTTGACAGTGTTGAGATAAATAGTAAGCTACGCCTAAAGCGATCGCAACATGACCATCGTGTCCACAGGCGTGCATTTTTCCATCGTGTATCGAACGATAGGGTACTTGATTTTCTTCTTGGATGGGTAAAGCATCCATGTCAGCACGAATAGCAAGGACTTTACCAGGGCGTTTACCTTCTATAGTTGCTACAATCCCTGTCTGGGCAATTTGTGTTTTATGAGGTATCTGCCATTCTTGCAGTTTGCGAGCAATAAAATCGGCTGTAATTGTTTCTTGAAAGCCTAATTCGGGTTTTTGATGAATACTGCGTCGCCATTCTACTAATTGATTTTGAAGAGCGCGAATTGTGGGGCGGATATAGTCTATGGGAATAGAGTTAGAAGAAGAAATGGTGAAAGTCATTATCTTTGGGATCTCTAATCAGTTATCAGTTATCAGTTATCAGTGAACGTTAGGCTAGTCCTCTCATCGCTATCGTTTGCCCCTCTTCGAGTCCTTGCCTTGCCTAAGTTATATCATTGTTGCACTAGTTACTGTTGTTAACGTGAGTGCGACGAAACTAAAAAACCAAGGTAAGCTCATCTAATTTGGTATAAATTGTAACAAAAAAAAAATCTGATTAAACCAATTTTTCTTGAAGTTGGAAAAAATTGAGGTCAAAGTAAGTACTTTTGTCCTGTTAAGCTAATTGGCTGGAGCTTAACCAGTAAATTACGCTAATGGGCGGATGTTGTATAGAGATAATGATGGATAACATTAAAAAATTATACAGTCAATTCTCTAGCTGATAAAACCTTCTTGCTACTTAAAGTTTCATCTAAGATTTCAGCTTATTATCTCCAGTATATTAACTTTATATTTTGCCAATTTTAACTGATGAGTAGAGTCAGTGTTTTATGGGTCAGTAAAGAACCAAAAATTTTGCATCAAGGAGCAGCTTTTTGCGGTCTCGCTGCAAGCGAGGCGCTACGCGCACCGCCTACGCCGACTCGGAGAGCGGCGAAGCCTAGCGTGTCGAAGACTAGCGGATCTCTTCGAGATCGCTTTAATTGCTGTCTACTTACAGCGAAGGACGAAACTACCGGGTTAAAATTGGCTCAACAACACTCCCCTCAAATAATCCTCTGCGAACTTAGTGCCTCAGGAATCAACGGTTATAATTTTTTAGAGCAAATCAGACAAAACCAGGATACGGCAATTATTCCTGTTATTTTCTTAAGCAATACTTTAGATCCTCATCAACATCGTAAAGCTATGGAAATGGGAGCAGATGACATTTTATTTGCCCCCTACTCAGAGCAAGATTTAGAAAAAGCGATCGCAGCTAGATTGACGAGACAAACCACGCTCTTAAGGCGATCGCAACAAGAACTAGAACAATTACGCTACAGTATCACAGTTTTTCTACCCCATGAGATACGGACGGCTTTAACAGGTATTATCGCTGGGGCTGACTTGCTCCTGAATAGTTCTATTCCTCTTGACTGTTCTATCATGGGAGAATTGCTTAACTGTATCAAGTCATCAGCTAAAAGATTATCTCAACTGGCTCATAACTTTTTACTCTACTCGGAACTGAAAGCAGTTGCCTACGACCCTGTTAAAATTCAAAATTTACGCAATCAAGAAACCGACTCTGCCCACAATAATATCGCTCAGATAAGTCTCAAACAAACTCACCGCTATCACCGTCAAGAAGACTTAAACTTAGACTTACAAGAAGCCTCTGTTAAGATTGGCAAATCTCACTTGATGAAATTAGTAGAAGAATTAATCGACAATGCTTGTAAGTTTTCTGAACCAGGGACTCCCATTGAAGTTTGCTCCCAGATACAAAAAGACTACTTAGTTTTGTCTATTAGCGATCGCGGGCGCGGAATGACCTCGCAACAGATTGAGAATATTGGTTTAGGAATTCAATTTGACCGTTCAATCTATGAACAACAAGGATTTGGTTTGGGTCTGGCGATCGCTCAAGATTTAGTGCAATTATACGGAGGAAACTTACAAATTAGTAGTATTCCTCAAGAGACCACCAAAGTTACTCTGACACTTCCCATTGCTAAATCTTCCATTACCAAAAAGCTCAATATCGTCTCTTCTCAATGCTAAAACTTTTACAAAATCTTTCTTTCTCAGGCTTCCTAAATAGCTGACATAGCTTTATAACTAGATTACAATAACCAAAATTGCAAGAGGAGATTTCCAAATTGAAAAAAATCGAAGCAATTATTCGTCCTTTTAAACTCGATGAAGTCAAAATTGCTCTAGTTAACGCTGGAGTAGTGGGAATGACGGTTTCGGAAGTACGTGGTTTTGGTCGTCAGAAGGGACAAACTGAACGTTATCGCGGTTCAGAATACACAGTAGAGTTTCTGCAAAAACTCAAAATTGAAATTGTCATCGAAGATAATCAAGTAGATATGGTAGTAGATAAAATTATTGCTGCTGCTAGGACTGGAGAAATCGGCGATGGCAAAATCTTTATTTATCCTGTAGATGAAATTGTCCGTATTCGTACGGGAGAAAAGAACCTCGAAGCTGTATAACATGAGTTCGGAATTCCGAATTCGGAGTC
>JASJEK010000200.1 GCA_030064915.1 Xenococcaceae cyanobacterium MO_234.B1 | reverse complement strand
ATTATTGTAAGCATTATTGTAAGCTACTGTACCATTCAAGTCTCGATTAGTTGGGGAAGTAGCAGCAGGAGACACCTTTACCGTTGCACTAGTGACACCTTGATATTTGGTTTGGGGTTGCAAAGCGGTGAGCATTTCTTGGGCTGTAGAATAGCGATCGCGTGGGTGAAACTTAATTGTTTTGTCTAAAACCGCTAACAAATCAGGCTCAACATGATCGGCATATTCTTGCCAGATTATTTCTCCTGTTTGCGGATCAGTTTCTAATTCTTGAGGAGATTTTCCTGTCAGTAAAAAGATGGCGGTTAATCCTAAACTGTAGAGGTCGCTAGAATAAAGGGGACGACCTGCTGCTTGTTCTGATGGCATATAACCAGGTGTGCCTATAGAAGCAGACCAAGCACTACTGTGATTGTGTTCTACTGTAGTTGTCATGGCTTCTTTCACCGCACCAAAATCAATCAGTACAGGAAGGCGACTGCTTCTATCTTGGATAATAATATTTTCAGGCTTAATATCTCTGTGAACTATACGGCGAGAATGAATGTAGTTTAAGACGGGTAAAAGCTGCACTAGAATCTGTTTTACCTGCTGCGAATTTAAGTTACCTTCCCGTTTCCATTTTTGGGCGAGGGTTTCTCCTTCAATCCATTCTTGAACTAAATAAAACTTATCATTTTCGGAAAAATAGGCATAAAGACGAGGAATTTGGCAATTTTCTTCCCCTAACTCTTCTAGAATGGCAGCTTCTCTTTGAAATCTCTCTTGCATCCATTGCGGAATACGGGGTTGCTGTACTATTGGTTTAAGTTGTTTGAGAACACACTTTCTTCCCGAAGGCATATTAGTATCTTCTGCGAGGTAAGTTTCCCCAAAACCACCTCTGCCTAGAGTTTCCAGAATCTGATAGCGATTATTTAATAGCACAGCAGTAAACATTAATTTTTACTTTCTACTTTAAGTCTAATAGACCTTGTTCTTTAAGTTTAGGATTAAAACGGATATCCATAGTGACTCCACGATCGCGTAATTGTTCCTTAATTTCTGATTCTACTTTCCTGGCAACTTGTTTCAGTATTTTAGTTTTTCCTAGTTCATCACTTTGGTTATATTGTGCCTTTTCCGACTCTGTCATAGTAGGTTTAGCATCTATGGATTTAGTCCATACTGTTTCCTCTTGTTCATTCCCAGGAGGAATTACGCCATTTTCTGCGATCCAAGCTTGACGTATAGCTTCTAAAATACTGCGACTAGGACGCTCGATAGTTTGTATTTTAAGCCAATAACAGTTTTGAGGTTGACGTACTAGGTGTTGTTTGAGACTGAGATAGATATCACGGGAATAGCCGACGAATTGTAAGACTTTATCTTGATTAAAAATGCCATAGACCCCAATCTGCTTTTGGATATCTTCCCTAATACAACCGTTACTATCTAAATAGGGAATATAAGCCAAACTTTCTAAAGTAGGAATTGATTGTTGATTATTGATTGTTAATTGTTGATGGTTCATTTTTGTTGGTTCATTGTTGTTAAATTTTATCGAAACTGATGACTGATGACTGATTACTGATTACTGATTACTGATAACTGATTACTGTTTTACCTCGATCTAACACTGATATAGCGATCGCTACGAATGTTTTGTAAGACAGAATTTACCATAGGTGCTGCTTCTCCTAAAGTGGTTAAAATTTGTCCTCCCATTTCCAAGGCTGCTTCAAACTCTGGTTGTACTACTTCTTTTGCTCCCATCTGATTCAATAAGTCAATCTCACTATTATTATGAGAACGGGCTACTACAGCTAATTTTGGAGCTAATTCTAGGGCGTGTTTTAATAGGATCCTAGTACTAGAAGGATCGGGTAAAGCAATAGCTAAAGCTTTAGCTTTGGTTAAATGAGCTTTTTCGAGGACTAATTCCGCATCTGCATCACCAAAGATATAAGGGATCTTTTCCTTTCGTAACTGTTTAGTTGCAGCTTCACTGTTTTCGATGACTAAAACGGGATATTTGCGATCGCGTAATATTTTGACAATTACTTGTCCTACTCTACCGTAACCTGCTACCACTACATGATTACAAATCGTTTCGGGAACAAAGATATCGCGATCGCTTTTACTTAAGTCGATATAACGGGCAATCCCCGGAATTCTCGCTAATTTTTCCGCAATTTGACCTGAAAATTCCATAATCATTGGTGTTACAACTAAAGTAATCGCTGTAGTCCCGATCAATAATAAATACTTTTCCTCAGTAATAAAATCTAATTTTCTTCCTACTAAAGCTAGGACAAAGGAAAATTCTCCAATTTGATTTAATCCTAAAGCAGATATAATTGCAGTTTTAAAAGAATAACCAAATTTCCAGATTATGGGAAAGATAATCACGGCTTTGCCTAGCATAATCAGAGCTACTAAACCCAAAATAATCCCTGAGTTTTCCCATAAAATATCGGGATCAATTAACATTCCAATAGAAGCAAAAAACAAACTACCAAAAGTATCTCGCAACGGAATTACTTTCGCTAAAGCTTGAGCAGAATAATCAATTTCTGCAATAATTAATCCAGCTACAAAAGCCCCCATTTCAATAGATAAGCCAAGGCTAGCCGTAATTAAAGCTATTCCTAGACAAAGAGCAATTGTTGTCAGCAAAAACAACTCACTACTTTCAGTCTGGGCAATACTTTTCATCATGGGAGGAACTATCCAATAGCCGACAGCAAAAGCACTAGCAAAAAAGAGAATTGCTTTGAAAATTGCTCCCACTAAAGCAGCAGCAATATTACTCGGTTCATTGAGGGCTGGTAGGATAGCTAACATTAGTCCTAATGCCAAATCTTGAGCAATTAAAATTGCCAGCATTACTTGACCATGAATTGTATTAGTTTCTCCTCTTTCAGTGAGTGTTTTTAAGACTACTGCGGTGGAAGAAAGAGATAAAATCGCCCCTAAAAATATGCCCTGAATTGGTGTCTCTACCCAACCACTCAACCAAGCACAAAGAAAAACCACAATAATGGTTAACCCAATCTGTAGTAAGCTCCCTTTAATAGCAATATCTTGAACTCGTTTTAATTCTGCTAGAGAAAACTCCACCCCTAAAGCAAAAAGCAAAAAGGCAACACCAATTTCTGCTAGAGATTGAATATCTTCAAGATTGGTTAACAATCCCAAGCCAAAAGGACCAATGGCTAAACCAGAAACTAAATAGCCTAAAAGTACTGGTTGACGTAATTTATTAGCCAGAAATCCTCCTAAAGCTGATGACCCCAATACTAGGGTCAGATCAAAAACAAAAGTATCTGCTGCTGCTGCCATAAAAATTAAGCTCAGGAATTCCTCTCTATCTATTACGATAAACCCAGACTTGATAAAAAAAAGCCCTTACCCGAAGGTAAGGGAATTATTGACTTAACTACCTAATGGGTTTCAGCTATTGCTAACCGAACTTACCGGCAGTAGAAGCAATGAGGAAGGCTGCGTAGGTGAAGATATAACCAACTGTGAAGTGAGCTAAACCTACTACACGAGCCTGAACGATAGAGAGAGCAACGGGCTTGTCTTTCCAGCGAATTAAGTTAGCTAGAGGAGTACGCTCGTGCGCCCAAACGATGGTTTCGATCAACTCTTGCCAATAACCACGCCAAGAGATGAGGAACATGAAACCAGTAGCCCAAACGAGGTGTCCAAAGAGGAACATCCAAGCCCAGACAGAAAGGTTGTTTACACCATAGGGGTTGTAACCGTTGATTAATTGAGCCGAGTTAGCCCAGAGATAATCCCGGAACCAGCCCATGAGGTAGGTGGAGTTTTCGTTGAACTGAGCAACGTTTCCTTGCCATACACCCAGGTGTTTCCAGTGCCAGTAGAAGGTTAACCAACCTAAAGTATTTAATGTCCAGAATAAGGCTAGGTAAAAAGAATCCCAGGCAGAGATATCGCAAGTACCGCCACGACCAGGACCATCACAAGGGAAGGCAAAACCGA
The DNA here is from genome assembly GCA_030064915.1 of Xenococcaceae cyanobacterium MO_234.B1. Classification (GTDB taxonomy): domain Bacteria; phylum Cyanobacteriota; class Cyanobacteriia; order Cyanobacteriales; family Xenococcaceae; genus JASJCP01. Next base: position 9,474 of record JASJEK010000200.1, on the reverse strand, counting down.
AGTCTTTTTTGTCTGGCATTAGCTTAGAACCACGAGCATCTAGCGCACCTTTGACCAAAATCAAAGTAGTAGTGTGTAAGCCCAGAGCGATCGCGTGGTGAACTAAGAAGTCACCAGGTCCAATAGTTAGGAATAGGGAGTTAGCACCGCTATTAATAGCATCTAACCAGCCAGGTAAGTAAGCTGCACCAGTTTGAGTCAAACTGTCAGGATTGGATAGTAAAGTGTCAAATCCATAAAGAGCTTTACCAGAAGCTGCTTGAACGAACTGAGCGAATACAGGTTCGATCAAAATTTGTTTTTCAGGAGTACCAAAAGCTACTACAACGTCGTTGTGTACGTAGAGTCCTAGGGTGTGGAAACCAAGGAAGAGAGATACCCAACTCAAATGCGAAATAATCGCTTCTTTGTGTTCCAAAACACGAGCCAACACATTGTTTTTATTAGCTTCAGGGTCGTAATCCCTTACCAAGAAGATCGCACCGTGAGCAAATGCTCCAGTTACCAAGAATCCAGCAATGTACTGGTGATGGGTATATAGAGCAGCTTGAGTTGTATAGTCCTTCGCAATGAAGACATAGGAAGGCATGGAATACATATGCTGCGCTACTAAAGAAGTAACTGTACCCAAAGAAGCCAAAGCTAGAGCTAACTGGAAGTGCAAGGAGTTGTTCAGGGTATCGTACAATCCTTTATGACCTTCACCTAAACCGCCTCGAGGGGGTTTGTGAGTCTCTAGAATCTCTTTAATGCTGTGACCAATACCGAAGTTAGTACGGTACATATGACCTGCAATGATGAAGATTACCGCGATCGCCAAGTGGTGATGAGCGATATCTGTCAACCAAAGAGATTCGGTTTGAGGATGGAAGCCACCTAAGAAAGTTAGGATTGCTGTACCTGCTCCCTCAGAAGTACCAAATACATGATTAGCAGTATCAGGATTCTGAGCATAGACACCCCAGTTTAGGCTGAAGAAGGGGCCTAAGCCTGCGGGGTGGGGGGGAGTAGTTAAGAAGTTATCCCAACCTACGTGCTGTCCGCGAGATTCAGGAATAGCAACGTGAACTAAGTGACCGGTCCAAGCTAAAGAACTAACCCCAAACAAACCAGCTAAGTGGTGGTTGAGGCGAGACTCAGCGTTTTTAAACCAAGCCAAGCTAGGACGGAACTTAGGTTGTAGGTGTAACCAACCAGCAAACAAGAACAAGGAAGATAGGATCAAGAGGAAGATCGCACCTTGATACAAATCTTGGTTGGTGGTCATACCAATGGTGTAGAACCAATGATATACACCAGAATAAGCGATATTTACTGGGCTAGAAGCACCAGCTTGAGTGAAAGCGTCAATCGCGCCTTGACCGAAGTGGGGGTCCCAAATCGCATGGGCGATGGGACGAATATTTAAAGGATCTTTAATCCACTGCTCAAAGTTACCTTGCCAGGCTACGTGAAATAAAGTACCGGAAGTCCACAGGAAGATGATTGCAATGTGACCGAAATGAGAAGCAAAAATCTTTTGATAGAGATTCTCCTCAGTCATGCCATCGTGAAGCTCAAAGTCATGAGCAGTGGCAATTCCGTACCAAATTCTACGAGTGGTAGGGTCTTGAGCGAGATCCTGGCTAAACTTAGGAAATTTAGTTGCCATAGGTTATGAGCGGAATTCTCCTCTGGTGAAGAATGAGAGCTATTGTGGGCTGCTCATTTTCTGCTTTAGTGACTACCTAGTTATTATCTAAGTAGTTTGGGTTGAAAAACGGTTTATTATGTTACCGCTTGTTTTATCTGACCGCGGAATGCGGTCAGCGCAGGCACCGTCGTTTTACGGCGGTGTACCGCTGACTTAGCTTTCCAATTAAAGAAAAGTAAGTTGTCAATCCTAACGGGAAAACTGAAGCGAATAACTCCAGAGTCCCGCGAGGATTGTTGGGAAAAGATACCTCATCCCAGGGAAAGCGTCCTTGCTAGGAAGAATGCCCAGGTGGTAACGATTCCTCCCAGGAGGTAGTGTGCAACTCCTACAGCCCGACCTTGAGTAATGCTCAATGCACGAGGCTGAATAGCGGGAGCTACCTTTAGTTTATTATGAGCCCAAACAATTGACTCAATCAATTCTTGCCAATAACCACGTCCACTGAAGAGGAACATTAAGCTGAAGGCAAAAATGAAGTGACCTGCTAAGAACATAATGCCGTAGGCAGACAAAGCAGAGCCATAAGAGTTGATTACTTGAGAAGCTTGCGCCCACAAGAAATCACGCAACCAGCCGTTAATACAGATTGCACTCTGAGCCCAGTTACCAGCAGTAACATGGGATACACTACCGTCTGGTGCTACTGTTCCCCAAACATCGGATTGCATCTTCCAACTGAAGTGGAAAATCGCGACAGAGATGGAATTATACATCCAGAACAAACCGAGGAATACGTGATCCCAGCCAGATACTTGGCAAGTACCACCGCGTCCAGGTCCATCACAGGGGAACCGGAAGCCTAATTCTGATTTATCAGGAATTAAGCGAGAGTTACGGGCATAAAGCACACCTTTGAGCAGGATCAATACTGTTACGTGAATCGTAAAAGCATGGATATGATGCACCATAAAATCAGCAGTACCGAGAGTGATAGGCATCATTGCCACTTTGCCCCCCACAGCAACTACATCTCCACCAAAAGCAACACTGGCAGTTCCGAGGGCAGAAGGTGCAGTGCTACCAGGTGCAGCCGTGTGAAGACTTTGTATCCACTGGGCAAAGACGGGTTGTAGCTGAATTGCTGTGTCAGAGAACATATCTTGGGGACGACCCAAGGCTCTCATGGTGTCATTGTGGATGTAAAGACCAAAGCTATGGAAGCCGAGGAAAATACATACCCAATTGAGGTGAGAAATGATAGCATCGCGAGAGCGAATCATTCTGTCTAGAACGTTATTAACGTTCTTCGCAGGATCATAGTCCCGAACCATGAAGATTGCTGCGTGCGCTCCAGCCCCAACAACTAAGAATCCACCAATCCACATATGGTGAGTGAACAATGATAACTGAGTACCATAGTCAATCGCCTGATAGGGATAGGGAGGCATAGCATACATATGCTGCGCCACAATTATTGTCAGAGAACCTAACATTGCTAGGTTGACTGCTAATTGAGCGTGCCAGGAAGTAGTGAGGATTTCATAAAGACCTTTGTGACCTTCACCGCCAAATAGTAGGGGGTCTCCTTTGTGTCCTTCAAGGATTTCTTTCAAACTGTGACCAATGCCCCAGTTAGTACGGTACATATGACCTGCGATGATGAATAAAACAGCGATCGCAAGATGATGGTGAGCCGTGTCAGAAAGCCACAAACCTCCAGTGACAGGGTTTAAACCCCCTTTGAAGGTGAGGAAATCGGAATATACTCCCCAATTGAGGGTAAAGAAAGGTCTTATTCCTTGGGCAAAGCTAGGATATAGCTCTGCCATTTTGCTGGCATCTAAGATGAACTCATGGGGCAAAGGAATATCACTAGGGGCAACCCCTGCATCTAACAGTTTGTTAACTGGTAAAGATACGTGAATTTGGTGCCCTGCCCAACCTAGAGAACCTAAACCTAACAAACCAGCTAAGTGGTGGTTAAGCATAGATTCTGTGTTCTGGAACCACTCGAGCTTAGGAGCTTTTTTGTGATAGTGGAACCAACCAGCAAAGAGCATCAAACCAGCCATAACTAAACCACCAATAGCGGTGCAGTATAGCTGATAGCTGTTGGTGAAACCAGACGCTCTCCAAAGGTAGAAGAAACCAGAAGTAATCTGGATACCGTGGAAGCCACCACCTACATCGGCGTTCAGAATTCCTTGCCCAACGATGGGCCAGACCACCTGTGCGCTAGGTTTAATGCTGGTAGGGTCGGTTAACCAGGCTTCATAGTTGGAAAAGCGGGCTCCGTGGAAGTACATTCCGCTTAACCAAACAAATACAACTGCTAAGTGACCAAAATGCGCGCTGAAGATTTTCCGAGAAATATCTTCTAGATCACTAGTATGACTATCGAAATCGTGTGCGTCAGCGTGAAGGTTCCAAATCCAAGTGGTGGTTTTGGGTCCTTTCGCTAGGGTGCGGTCAAAATGACCGGGCTTGCCCCACTTCTCTAAAGAAGTAGGTACTGGATCGTTATCAACTGTAACTTTGACTTTCGCCTCTCCTTTTTGAGGACTGATTGTCATGAGGATTCTCCTCTCTCGACAATAGATTTATCTCGTACCTATTATTATTAATAGGTTTTTGTTTATTTGAAAAGACTAGTGGAAACCACTGCTTTTCTAAAACTTAGCTTGACCTGTCCTTAAAATATTTAGGTTTTGGTCACAAGCATTAAATAAGATGATAAGACTTAGACTTCTAAAATATTGGCAAAGCTTAACAAAATTTTAAATCTGCGTAATTATTGATGTAACAAGCTTTACACAGCAAGATGCTTACGGCAAAAGTCAAGGAAAACCCAACTTTCTTTACAAAAAGCAATAAAATAGCCCTGATAAAAATTATTTGATATCTTAATCTAGTTTATCAATTAGAAATTAGCGAGTTAATTGAGTGATAGGATTCAAAGTGTTTGGCTTAAAATATAGATTATTTTCAATGAAAACGATTTACTATTACTTATTGGCGATCGCTTTAAGCTTTAGCTTAATGAGTTGTGGAAAATTAAACTTAACTGATACCACAGATTCATTTTCCTTATCATCAATTAATACAGCGTCACAATTATCTGAAACTGCACCACCTAAACTAATTAGTAAATTAGAACAAAACCTAACCTCCTATAAGCCTCAAGTCGCCATTGTTTTCCCAAGACCAGGAACTAAGCTACGAGAAACCGAGACTAACGTCCAACTATCGGTCAAAGATTTTCCGTTGTTTCAAGACGAAAGACTGGGTTTGGGATTGAATCTACATTTGATTTTAGATAATGAGCCTTATATTCCTTTATACAGCTTAGAAGAACCAATTACACTGGAGAATCTCAGTCCTGGTACTCATACCCTAAGAGTTTTTGCCTGTCTTCCTTGGCATGAGAGTTTGAAAACTCAAGGTGCTTATGCAGAGACTAGCTTTAGTGTTTTAACTGAGACAGAAGATAATTATCCTCAATCTGATATACCTCTCTTAACCTACAATGAACCCACTGGTAACTATAGTGCAGAGCCAATTATGCTCGATTTCTATATTAAAGACCCAGCACAAGAAAATCTGAAATCAGGAGATACCATTCCTAACTCTGTTAAAGTTACGGTAAATGATGAAAGTTTTATTGTTGATCAATGGCAACCCATATATCTTAAAGGCTTCAAAGAGGGTAATAATTTAGTACAGCTAGACCTTATTGATTCGGGAGGAAATAAAATTGATAATGCCTTCAATAGCACTGTAAGGCTAATTACTTACAAACCAGATTTACCTGATCCTTTAGCTAAGCTTGTTACTAATCAAATCAGTCTAGAAGAAGCTCAAGCTATCATAGACCCAGAATATTATGATAAATTAACCCAAGAATCAGAGGTAGAATCTCAAGCTGAAGCAGAAGCTGAAATTAAACTGAAAACTAAACTGAAAACTAAACTGAAAACTGAGCAAGAAACAGAAACAGACACTATCCCTTCTGTTGAAGAGCCACAAGTAATAGAAGAACAAGTAACAGAAGAAACAGTTGAAGCAATAGAATCTAATGATTCTGTTGTTAAAGAACCAGAATTAGAAAATGTAGAAAAGAGTAAAGAATCTGCTTCCGTTACAGAACCAGAAATCAATAATTCAGAATTTGATGATTCCCAACTTTTAGAAAATAGCAATTCAGTCAATACAGAAGCAATTATTGAGACTGACGTAGAAGCAATAAAAGCTAAAGATTCTGTTGTTGAAGAACCAGCATTAGAAACGGTAGAAGATATTGAAAAGTCTGCTACTGCTACAGAATCAGAAATCATTGATTCAGAATTTGATGATTCCCAAGGCTACCAAATTAAGGCGGGACAAAAGCAATAAGAAGGATGAGAATAAGAGTAAGGTCTAGTTAGCGGCAATGTGCCCCAAAGATATAAACAGTAGCAAAAACAATGTAGGGGCGAACAGCCATTCGCCCTTACGAATTTTGAATAATACGTTTAATGTAATCTTGAAACAGTTCTAAAGCTGGTAGCTGTATTTCGTGTCCCATATCAAAATCTTGATACTCTACACTAACACCGATCGCAGACAGTTTTTCTTGGGCTTGTTGAGCAGATTGTAGGGGGACAACTGGGTCTTGTCTGCCGTGTATGATTAGCACTGGTGGAGTCTTTTCTTGGGGTTGGGGTTCGTAGTGTAGATAACCACTAAGGCTACATAAGCCAGCTAGGGGTAAACCCAGTCCCACATCAAGAGTCATTGCTCCTCCCTGAGAAAATCCTGCCATAATAGTACGCTCCAGAGGGACTCCTGTGTGAGAAGGAAGAGAGGTTAACCAGTCTAATAGTAATTTTTGACTTTGGGGTAAAAGCTGACAGTTGGGGAGATTTTCTAAATCATACCAAGCCCTTGCTCCTGGTACTTCATAGTGCTCATAAGGTGCATTAGGAAAAAGATAACCAAATCCAGGTAAGTCTAACATCTGGGCTAGACCCGCTAAATCTTGGTAATTAGCTCCCCAACCATGCAGCATTAGTAGTAAGTATTCAACTTTTTCCCCGTCTTTGGGTATTAAGGAAATAGTGTCAAGAGTTTTGTCAGAAGCCATAATATTAATATTAGTTAATATTTTGTAACAATAAACCTATAAGTCTATATTAGCGATCGCACTCATGTCCTTTCATCTTTCTGCTTGGTCTATTAAGAATCCGATTCCTGTAATTGTCACCTTTTTAATTTTAGGGATTGTCGGGTTAATCTCTTTCCTGGGATTAGGCATTGACAATAGTCCCAATATTGATGTTCCAGTGGTCACAGTTAATGTTACCCAAAGAGGTGCCAGTCCTACGGAGTTAGAAACTCAAGTTACCAAAAAAATCGAGGATGCAGTAGCCAGTTTAGACAATATTAAAGACATTAACTCTACTATTACCGAGGGTAACTCTTCTACTGTAATTAATTTTGAGTTGGGGACAGATGCTGACCAAGCAACCAATGAAGTCAATAATGAGATCGCTCAAATTCGTCCTGACTTACCCCAAGATATTAATGAACCAGTAGTTAAGAAATTAGCTTTTGCTGGGGGGACAGTAGTTACTTACGGAGTAATATCCCCTCAACGGAGTGTGGAAGAATTAAGTAATTTAGTGGATCGAACGATTATTCCCCAACTACTCAACACTGAAGGGGTAGGACAAATTGACCGCTTAGGAGGTGTAGATCGAGAAATTCGAGTTAACCTCGACCCAGAACGTTTATTAGCTTACGGGATTACGGCGACAGAAGTAAATGAACAGATACGACAGTTTAACATCGATCTTCCAGGAGGGCGATCGCAGATAGGGGGAAGTGAGCAGAATGTTAGGACCCTCGGGAGTGCGAAGACGGTAAAGGATTTACAACGTTATCCGATTGATCTTAGTAATGGAGATACAGTTTCCCTGAAGAATTTAGGCACAGTTACCGATGGTTATGGGGAATTAAGACAGAGTGCTTATCTCAATGGCAAACCAGTAGTCGCTTTTGCGGTCAAACGCAGTACAGGAAGTACTGTAGTATCTGTGGAAGAAGCAGTAAGCCAGAAAGTCAAAGAATTAGAAGCAACTTTACCTGAAGATATCGACTTACCACTGATTTTAACTCGCGCTAATGCCATTCGTGGTTCTTATCAAGGGACAATTAATGCTTTAGTTTGGGGTTGTCTCTTAACTATTGTGACAGTAGGTCTGTTTCTTCGTAATTGGCGAGTTACCCTGATCACTGCTACAGCTTTACCCTTATCAATTATTCCCACTTTTTGGGTGATGAAGTCCCTTAACTACACCCTCAATGGAATGACTCTGTTGGCTCTAGCTTTGGCAATTGGTAATTTAGTCGATGATGCTATTTGCATGATCGAAAATATTGACCGTCACTTACAGATGGGAAAAAGACCTTTTAACGCAGCACTAGATGGAGCAAAAGAAATCGGTCTAGCAGTGGTGGCAACTACAGCAACTATCGTAGCAGTATTTATTCCTGTTGCTTTTATGGGGGGTGTTCCTGGACAATTTTTCCAACCTTTTGGGGTTACGGTTGCTGTTTCTACCATGTTCTCCACTCTTGTGGCTTGTACTGTAACCCCTATGTTGAGTGCTTATATCCTTCAGGGAAAACCTAAACCCTATTTTGCTACTCTTAATAACCCTCCCTATCAAAGTTTATCTTCTAGGGACGAACAATTATCTTTCCCTAATTCTCCAGTACAGTTTAATACCCCTGCTTCTAAAACTAAATCGAGATTACAACCTTATCGTTTTTTACTCAATTGGTCTTTGAGACATCGCATCTTGACTTTAGTTTTAGCAGTTATCTTTTTTATCGGTAGTTTACAGCTTGTTCCTTTTATTCCCAAAGGTTTATTTAGTAGCGGGGATACGGGTTTGAGTACGGTGATGGTAGATTTACCCCCAGGTTCTCAATTGCAAGATACTGAGGAGATAGTAGGCAAAATAGAGGCAATCTTAAAAGAAAATCCTGCGGTTAGTAGTGTCCTGAGTAATAGTGGCAATGATGATAAAGTAAACTCTGCCCAAATTTTCATCAACCTATTACCCAAAGAACAACGGGACGTCACTCAACAAGAATTTCAGCAAGAGATGGGTAAAGCTTTTGAGCAGATACCAGGAGCGAGAATTAGTTTTCGTAGTCAAGGTGCTGGTGGTGGCTCTAAAGATGTCTCTCTCATTCTTCGTAGTGATAACCCAGAAAGCTTGTCCCTCGCAGCTAGCAACTTAGAAACTCAAATGAGGGAAATTCCCCAATTAGTATCAGTAACTTCCAGTCAGAGTTTAGTTAAACCCGAAATTATTATCAAACCCAATGCTCAAAGAGCCAAAGATTTAGGGGTTTCTGTAGAAGCGATCGCTCGTACTGCCTCTCTAGCTTTAATTGGGGATAACGACTCTAATTTAGCTAAATTTAGTCTTCCTGACCGCCAAATACCTATACGCGTCCAAATTACTCCTGAAAAGCGCAATAGTATTACTACTCTTAAAAATTTGCGTATCCCTAATAACCAAGGTGAATTAATCCCCTTGAGAGCAGTAGCTCAGATTAGTCTCGGTAGTGGTCCAGCAGAAATACAAAGGTTTAACCGCAACCGTCAAGTTACGGTAGAAGCAAATTTACAAGGAATTGCCCTAGGAGATGCGATCGCAAAAATCCGTGCTTTACCTGCTTTAACTGCTTTACCACCCGATGTTAAAGAAGAGCCAGCAGGGGATGCGGAAATCATGCGGGATATCTTTAGTCGCTTCGTGGGAGCTTTAGGACTAGCGATTTTG